>DATMUQ010000132.1:0-13796 GCA_035563795.1 Terriglobales bacterium
GGGGCGACGACCGACGGCCAGACGACAGGCTCCACGGCACCGGCTGCCACCTCCGGCAGCCCGGCCGCGACGACCGACGGCCAGGCGACTGCAGGCGCTGGCACCACGCCACCTGCCAGCAGCGGCGACCAGGAAGCTGAAAACAAGGCGACTGGCCAGGCCAGCAGCCCCGCTCCGGCGAATGCAGCACCGGTGGCCACGGCACCGGCAACCACGCCTCAGCCTTCCGCTGTGCCAGCCGCAGCCGCCCCTGCGACTGCAGCGCAACCGGCGCCTGAGCAGCCGGCGACGAACCAGGCGGCACAGGCTGCGCCCGCGCAGACCGCTGCCGCCCCGGCAACGGCACCAGCAACCGCAGGTACCGAAGCGGCGCCGGAAGTTGCTGCCGCCGCCAACAGCACGGTGACCCGCGTCAGCATCCATGCGAAGCTCGAAAGCTGGGTGCAGATCACCGACAAGGACGGCAAGCCGGTGCTCTCGCGGGTATTGCGGGCTGGCGAGACCTATGCGGTGCCGGATGAAAAGGGCCTGACCATGAATACCGGCAATGCCGGTGGCATCGACGTGCTGGTCGATGGTAAGGCCTTGCCGAGCCTGGGTTCGGTCGGGCTGGTGAAGCGCAATATCGTGCTCGATGCCGATAAGCTGACGACTGGCGCGGTGACGACCAAGACGCCTGAGACCAAGACCAATGGCGGCACCGAGCCGCCGCCGGCCCCGACCGGCGATTGATCGGGCTGGCAGGCATCGCCCGGCAGTCACCCGATTGTCAGGAAATGACAGCCTATTTTCGAGTTGTTTCAATGACTTGCGTTCAGGGCTTCCGGCTTGATCTTTTGCCCTCCACAGCGCATCTTTAGGCTACAGATGATATTGCCGTCGGCCGCGCGCTTCGAAACAGCGCTTTGCGTGAGAGACGGCTGTGCCAACCGCCACAGAAAGACCCTGTCATGAGCGTTCGTGCTTACCGAGACATCATTCGCCGCAAGAGCCGCCAGATCCGTGTCGGATCGGTGCTGGTCGGTGGCGATGCGCCGATCTCGGTGCAGACCATGACCAATACCCTGACGCCGGACGTCAAGGCGACCGTCGAGCAGATCCGCCTGGCGGAAGCCGCCGGTGTCGATATCGTCCGGGTCTCCTGCCCGGATGAGGACTCGACCAAGGCGCTGAAAGAGATCGTACGCCAGGTGAATGTGCCGGTCGTCGCCGACATCCACTTCCATTACAAGCGTGGCATCGAGGCCGCCGAAGCGGGCGCCGCCTGTCTCCGCATCAATCCCGGCAATATCGGCAGCCCCGATCGTGTCCGTGAAGTCGTCAAGGCAGCGAAGGACCATGGCTGCTCGATGCGGATCGGCGTCAATGCCGGCAGCCTCGAGCGTCATCTCCTCGAAAAATATGGCGAGCCCTGTCCGGAAGCTCTGGTGGAATCCGCGTTGGAGCACGCGAAGATCCTCGAGGATCATGACTTCCGCGAATTCAAGATCAGCGTGAAGGCTTCGGATGTGTTCCTCGCCGTCGCCGCCTATCAGGGCCTGGCTGAGGCTTGCGATTATCCGCTGCATATCGGCATCACCGAAGCGGGCGGATTGCGCACTGGCACGGTCAAGTCCTCGATCGGCCTTGGCATGCTGCTATGGTCGGGCATCGGCGACACCGTCCGTGTCTCGCTCTCGGCCGAGCCGGCGGAAGAGGTCAAGGTCGGCTTCGAGATGCTGAAGTCGCTGAACCTGCGCCATCGCGGCGTCAATCTGGTCTCCTGCCCGTCTTGCGCGCGGCAGAACTTCAACGTCATCAAGACGGTGGAAGAGCTGGAGAAGCGCGTCGCCCATATCATGACGCCGATGACGGTCAGCGTGATCGGTTGCGTGGTCAATGGCCCGGGCGAGGCGCGTGAGACCATGATCGGCCTCACCGGTGGCGGCAACAACACGCATATGGTCTATGTGAACGGCGAGCAGCATCATCGCATCAAGGACGAGGATATCGTCGACCATCTGGCGGCGATGATCGAGAAGCGGGCCGCGGAGATCGACGCGGCCGATGCCGCTGCCAAAGCCGAAGCCGAGAAGGCCAAGGCCACGGCCGCCGAATAATCACGGCTCATGGATCGTCGCGATGTGATCGCAGCGATCCCGGGCCGTCACATAGACAGAGTCATCAGAGGTTTCCCGTGTCAGATTTGCAGCCGGTCCGCGGCACACATGATCTATTGCCTGATGAGATGCGCCGCTTCCGTCAGGTCAGCGACACTGCGCGCCTGGCGGCCGAATGCTACGGCTTCCTGGAAATGGCGACGCCGATCTTCGAATTCTCCGATGTCTTCAAGCGCACGCTCGGCGATACCTCGGATATCGTCACCAAGGAAATGTATACTTTCACCGATCGTGGCGGCGAGATGCTGACCCTGCGGCCGGAAGGAACGGCGGGTGTCGCCCGTGCGCTGATCTCCGGCGGTCTCACCCAGAACCTGCCGCTGAAATATTTCTATGCCGGTCCGATGTTTCGCTATGAGCGCCCGCAGAAGGGCCGCATGCGGCAGTTCCATCAGACCGGCATCGAGCTCTTGGGAGTCAAGGAGCCGCAGGCCGATATCGAAGTCATCGCCACCGGTGTGGAATTCCTGCGTCGCCTCGGTGCCTGGGATCGCTGCGTCCTCGAACTCAACACGCTCGGCGATACCGAGAGCCGGCAGGACTATCGCAAGGTGCTGGTCGAGTATTTCTCCAGTTATCGCGACCAGCTCAGCAAGGACAGTCTCGAGCGCCTTGAGCGCAATCCGCTGCGCATTCTCGATTCCAAGGATGAAGGCGATCAGCGCCTGGTGGCCGAGGCGCCGGTCTATGGCGACTATCTGAATGCCGCCAGCCAGGATTTCTTCGCCGCCGTGCGCGAGGGCCTGACGGCGCTCGGCATCAATTACCTGCACAATCCGCGTCTAGTGCGCGGCCTCGACTATTATTGCCACACCTGCTTCGAGATCACCTGCGCCGATCTCGGTGCGCAGAAGACCGTGCTGGCCGGTGGTCGCTATGACGGCCTCATTGGCATGATGGGCGGGCCGGAAACACCGGGCGTGGGTTGGGCCAGCGGCATCGAGCGTTGCGGCCTGATGCTGAACGAGGTGCCGGCGGCGCGTCGCCCGATTGCCATTGTACCGGCCGGCGAGGCGGCGCAGCTTCCGTCCTTGCAGCTCGCCGAGAAACTGCGGCGCCTCGGCTTCGCGGTCGATCTCGGCTATTCCGGCAATGTCGGCAAGCGGCTGAAACGGGCCAACAAGGTTGTGGCCCGCATTGCTCTCATCCTCGGCGAGGACGAACTCGCCAAGCAGGTGGCCACCCTGCGCGATCTCGATAGCGGTGAGCAGCGGGAGGTGGCACTCGACGTGCTGGCCTCGGTGCTGGAAACCTATCGCTGAGGTGGCTGAAAGCGACGTATTCGAGATGGGGTAGCTGAGCGCACATTTCTGGTCGTCGGCGTCAATCACAAGACGGCGCCCGAACTGCTGCGAGAGCGTCTCCAGGGCGATGACGCCGATGTCTTCCGCTTGCTGATGCGCTGCCGCGAGATCGGCCTCGATCAGGCTCTGGCGATCGTCACCTGCGACCGCTGCGATGTCTGGGCCTGTGTTGAGCCGCAGCAGGCCGAGCGGATGGGGCAGGGCATTGCCGGTCTGTTGGCGGAAGCAGCCGATCTCGATATCGCCGAAATCGTCCCGCGCCTGCAGGTAACGGAAGGCGAAGGTGCCTTGCGTTATGCCTTTGCCGTCGCCGCCTCTCTGGAAAGTGCGGTGATCGGCGAACCGCAGGTGTTGGGCCAGGTAAAGGCCGCCCATCATCTGGCGACCAAGGCGACGATGACAGGGCCGGCGCTCGATCACGTGATGGACGCCATCTTCCAGACGGCAAAACGCGTGCGTCACGATACCTCGATCGCGGCGCAATCCGTCTCCATGGCGGCCTGCGTCGTTTCGGTGGCGCGCCAGCTGCATGGTGACTTGCAGGCCCTGACGGGCTTGCTGATCGGCGATGGCGATATGGGCGAGCTGATGCTCGAGCACCTGCAGGGGGCCGGGCTGCAACGCTGGACCTTGATGCATCACAATGACCGCCATGGCCGGTCGGCGGCCGAGCGGCAGAAGCTGCATTGGCGGCCCTATGAGGAATTGGCGGCGGCGGTGACGGCATCGGATCTCGTCATCGCGGCCCAGGATTCGCCGCGTGTGCTGATCGCGCCACCATTGATCAAGGCTGCGCTGAAGGCGCGCCGGCGCCGCCCGGTCCTGCTGGTCGATGCCGGTGTCCCCGGCGATATCGATCCGGCGGTGAACGATCTCTATGATGCCTTTCTCTACACGCTCGACGATCTCGAGCGTTTGGCGATGGCGGGGCGGCGCCAGCGCGGTGATGCCACCAGCGAGGCCTGGACCATCATCGATGCGGCCTTGGCCGGTTATCGCCAGCATCAGCAAGGCCTAGCGGCCTCGCCCCTGATCACCGATCTCAGGGCGCGTTTCGAAGCCGAGCGGCAGGAGATCCTGGCGGCGGCCGATGGTGCCGATGCCGAGGAGATCACCCGGCGTCTGATCAACCGCCTGCTACACCAGCCTTCGGTGACATTGAAACAGACGGCCGGCGACACGGCCACGGAACAGGTGGTGCGCCGCCTGTTCGATTTGCCCAAGAACGAGGAATAACGTGAGTCTCGACGACACGCTGAACCGCATCGTCAAACGCCATGACGAGCTGGCAGCCCTGATGGCGAGTCCCGGCGGCAACGAGCCGCAGGAATTCGTCAAGCAGTCCAAGGAATATGCCGATCTGACGCCGGTGGTGGAAGCGATCCGCGCCCTGCAAGATAGTCGCCGGCAGATCGGCGATCTGCGCCTGATGGTCGCCGATGGCAAGGACGACCCCGAGATGCGGGCACTGGCCGAGCAGGAGCTGGCCGAGTTGGAAGAGAAGCTGCCGGAGCTAGAGCAGCGGGTGAAGGTGCTGCTGCTGCCGCGCGACGAGGCCGACGAGCGCAACGCCATCCTCGAAGTGCGCGCCGGCACCGGCGGCGAGGAAGCTGCACTCTTCGCGGCCGTCCTCTTCCGCATGTATGCGCGCTACGCCGCCTTGCATGGCTGGCGCTTCGAGGCGATGGATGTCAGCGAAACCGGTCTCGGCGGTTATAAGGAAGCCACTGCCTCGATCACCGGCCGCAATGTCTTCGCCCGGCTGAAATTCGAATCGGGTGTGCACAGGGTGCAGCGGGTACCTGAGACGGAAGGCTCCGGCCGCATCCATACCTCCGCGGCGACCGTTGCGGTCCTGCCCGAAGCCGAAGAGGTCGATATCCAGATCGATGAAAAGGATCTGCGCATCGATGTCTTCCGCTCCAGTGGCCCCGGCGGTCAGTCGGTCAACACCACCGACAGTGCCGTGCGCATCACCCATCTGCCAACCGGCCTGGTCGTGCAGCAGCAGGATGAAAAGTCGCAGCACAAGAACAAGGCGAAGGCGTTGAAGGTGCTGCGCGCACGGCTCTACGACCTCGAGCGCAGCCGCAAGGATGCCGAGCGTTCGGCCAATCGCAAGACACAGGTGGGCAGCGGTGATCGCTCCGAGCGCATCCGTACCTACAATTTCCCCCAGGGCCGCTGCACCGATCACCGCATCAATCTGACGGTCTATAAGCTCGATCGTATCGTCGAAGGCGAAGCACTGGACGAGATCATCGAGGCCTTGATCGCCCATGACCAGGCCGAGCGCCTGGCCGAGGTCGAATGACCGACTCGGTCGATATCGCCAGCTTGCTCGCGCGCGCCAGCAGCGTGCTGGCGGCGGCCGGCATCGATGGCGCCGGCCGTGAAGCACGGCTGATCCTGCAGCATGCGGCGGCGATTCCGGTTGCCACCCAGATTGCATTCTCCGAGCGTCAGGTTGCTGCCGATGCCGTCATGCGATTCGACCAGGCCGTGGCCCGACGTCGGCAACGCGAGCCGCTGTCGCATATCCTCGGCTATCGCGAATTCTGGTCACTCTCCTTCCACGTGACGGCGGATACGCTGGATCCGCGGGCGGATAGTGAGACTTTAGTCGAATGCGTGCTCGATGAACTGAAGAAGACGGGCACCGATTGGCAGGCGCGCGATCTCCGGCTGATCGATTTCGGTACCGGCACGGGTTGCCTGTTGCTCGCGCTGCTCAGTGAATTACCGCGGGCAAGGGGTCTTGGTATCGATCTCAATCCCGGCGCCGTTACTGTCGCGCGCGAGAATGCAGCGCGCCTTGGCCTCGCCGATCGCGCGCACTTCCAGGAAGGAAACTGGGACCAGGGCCTGACGGAAAGCTTCGATGTGGTGATCTCCAACCCGCCCTATATTCCCAGCGCCGATATCGCCGGCTTGCAGCCCGAAGTCGCGCGATATGAACCACATCTGGCCCTCGATGGTGGCAATGACGGCCTCAGTGCCTATCGTAGCCTGGCTGAGGTATTACAGCGACGAATGAAACCGGGTGGTATCGCTGCCCTGGAAATCGGTGCCGGCCAAGGCCAGGACGTGGTCGCTTTGATGCAACAGGCAGGCCTGCAGCATGTCCGTGAGGCGCGGGATTTGCAGGGGCACGAACGCATTGTCGTGCTCCATAAATCCTGACAAATCAGCCCTTCGCGAGACGCATAGCAGGCAGGGCTTCCGGGTAAAAAAACTATTGGAAAGGTTCGGCGAAGGGTTTAGGGTCTGCTCCGGCAGTCGGGGTTGAGACGACGCGGACCAGTTGGTTTGCTGGCAGCGCCCCCTGGTATTGGCCTCCGGACATAGTCAGCAACAATGCGTGAAGGCGGCACCTGTGGCCGCGTCCTGTGATTGTTGTGACGGCGAGCGCCGTTATCGGCCGAGTCCCTCAAGACGCGATCTATCGGAACGACGAAGTGACAACGTGATGAAACAAGGCAACAACAACCGCCGTGGCCGCGGACGTGGCCCGCGTAAACCTCATGGTATGGGCGGTTCACATAATGGTGGGGCCGGCAAGGGTAATCAGACCTATGACAGCAACGGCCCGGATATTCGCGTCAGGGGCAATGCGCATCAGGTCCTGGAAAAATATCTGCAGATGGCGCGCGATGCCGGTGTTGCCGGTGACCGTGTCGCAGCGGAAAACTATCTGCAGCATGCCGAACACTATTACCGCATGATCGCGGCGCAGACCGAGGGCCAGCGCCCACGGGTCGGCGGTCGCGAATTGTCGGTCGCCGATGTCAATGTGCAGAATGTGAGCCAGGGTCTGTCGGCGGCGCTTTATGCTGCGCCGGTTTCGGCCGATGGCTCGTCCGGCACAGGTGATCAGGCGGACGCCACCACCGACGGCAATTATGCTGACGAAGATGGGGAACAATTCGGCAGTTTCAACCGCCAGAACTTCAATGGCCAGGGCAAGCGCGACCATCATAGTGGCCGCGACCAAGGTAGCCGCGACCACAACAATCGCGATCGCGGCAATCAGAATCAGGGGCCGATGGAAGGCCGGTCCAATGAAGGCCGCGAAGATGGTCGGCGCGAAGATGGTCGGGGCGATGGCCGCGGTCCGCGCCGCAACCAGCGTGGTCCTGGGCGTGATGGCCAGCGTTATGACGGTCAGCGCCAGGATGGCCAACGCCAGGACGGACAGCGTTTCAGCGGTCAGCAGGTAGCCCACCAGGATGGTGCTGCGAGTGAGCCTCGGGGCGAAAGCCGGCCTGCTGATCAGGCTGCGCCAGATCGCTCCGGCACCGATCGTGCCGGGGTCGACCGTGCTGGCGGTGAGCAGCCGGATTATCCCAGCGAACTTCTGGCGCGGCCGATCGTCGCTGAACCCGCCGTGCAACAGCCCGAGGCGCAGCCGAGTCTCGCTCAGCCCAGCGTTGCCCAACCAAGTGTCGCCCAACCAAGTCTCGATTTGGCCTCGGCTGACGAGACGCCCGCCGCCGCCGAAGGTGAAGCCGCAGCGCCGGCGCGCCGTGGCCGTGGCCGGCCTCGTGGCACGACGACGACGCGTCGCCCGCGGGCTGCCGCTGCGGCCGAAGGCGAAGCTCCGGCTGCTCCGGTCGACGCCGGCGAATAAGACCAGATACATGCGACAAACCGCCCGGTGAGACGAGGTCTCCCGGGCGGTTTTCTTTTGGCCACTAAGCAGTTGAAAGGCAGGGCGAATTCTAGCCTTGCCGGAGATTCCAGGCGGTGTGGGCTTTGCCGCACGATCGGCCGAAGCCCCTTGTTTAGCTGGATTTCTTGCCCATATCCTGCGTGGGGTTACGCCGGCGGATAGCGCGGCGCTCCACAAATACTGATCGCCAATTTCCAGGCATCGACGATTGCGGGCCTCCTGAAGGACGCATCGAGAGAGGGCAAAAGAATGGATTTGGAAAAATTCACCGAGAGATCGCGTGGCTTCTTGCAGGCTGCGCAGGCGCTCGCCTTGCGCGAGGGCCATCAACGGCTCACACCTGAGCATCTGCTGAAAATTCTGCTCGACGACAAGGAGGGCATGGCCGCCAATCTGCTGACGGCTGCTAGTGCCGATCCGAAGCGCGCCTTGAGCGCGGTCGAGCGCGACCTTGCCAAACTGCCGAAAGTCGAAGGCAGCGGGGCGGGACAGGTTTACATGTCGCCGGAACTGGCGCGGCTCCTCGAGCAGGCGCAGGAAGTGGCGACCAAGGCCGGGGACGGTTTCGTCACCGTCGAACGCCTGCTGCTGGCTTTGACACTGAGCACCAATACCCCCGCGGGCAAGGCGTTGAAGGACGCCGGCGCCACCGCCCAGGGCCTCAATACCGCCATCAACGATCTGCGCAAGGGACGCACGGCGGATAGCGCCTCGGCCGAGGACGGCTATGACGCGCTGAAGAAATATGCCCGCGACCTCACCGCCCAGGCCAAGGCCGGCAAGCTCGATCCGGTGATCGGCCGCGATGAAGAGATCCGCCGGACCATCCAGGTCCTGGCACGGCGTACCAAGAACAACCCGGTACTGATCGGCGAACCCGGCGTCGGCAAGACGGCGATCGTCGAGGGCCTGGCCCTGCGGATCATCAATGGTGACGTGCCCGAGGGGCTGAAGAACAAGCGGCTGATGTCGCTCGATCTCGGCGCTTTGGTGGCGGGTGCCAAGTTCCGTGGCGAGTTCGAGGAACGGCTGAAGGCCGTGCTGCAGGAGATTTCTTCTGCCGCCGGCGAGATCATCCTCTTCATTGACGAATTGCACACGCTGGTCGGTGCCGGTGCGGCGGAAGGCTCGATGGATGCCTCCAACATGCTGAAGCCGGCTCTGGCTCGCGGCGAGTTGCATTGCGTCGGTGCGACAACGCTCAACGAATACCGCAAGCATATCGAGAAGGATGCGGCGCTGGCGCGGCGCTTCCAGCCGGTCTTCGTCAGCGAGCCGACGGTGCAGGAGACGATTTCGATCCTGCGCGGCCTCAAGGAGAAATACGAGCTGCATCACGGTGTCCGTATCACCGATGGTGCGATCGTCGCGGCCGCCACCTTGTCGAACCGCTATATCACCGACCGCTTCCTGCCGGACAAGGCCATCGACCTGGTCGATGAAGCCGCCAGCCGGCTGCGCATGGAAGTCGATTCCAAGCCGGAAGAGATCGACGAGATCGATCGTCGACTGATCCAGCTCAAGATCGAGCGGGAGGCGTTGAAGAAAGAGACCGATACCGAATCGAAGGATCGGTTGGCGCATCTCGTCGAGGAGATCGAGGATCTCGAAACCCAGTCGCGCAAGCTGACCGATCAATGGCAGGCGGAGAAGCAGAAGCTGGCGGGCGCCCAGAAGCTCAAGGAGCAGTTGGAGCAGGCCCGTGGCGAGGCGGAAGCGGCGCAGCGCACCGGCAACTTCGCCCGCGCCGGCGAGCTCACCTATTCGATCATCCCGGCCCTGACGCGACAGCTCGACCAGGCCGAGAAGGCTGAAGAGCATCGCATGCTGAACGAGGTGGTGTCCGACGAGGATATCGCCGCGGTGGTCTCGCGCTGGACCGGTATCCCGGTCGACAAGATGATGACCGGCGAACGCGACAAGCTCCTGAAAATGGAAGAGGCGCTGGGGCGCCGGGTGATCGGTCAGCGCGAAGCGCTGGTGGCGGTCTCCAATGCCGTGCGGCGGGCCCGTGCCGGCTTGCAGGATCCCAATCGGCCGATCGGCTCCTTCCTGATGCTCGGTCCGACCGGTGTCGGCAAGACTGAGCTCTCGAAGGCCTTGGCTGACTTCCTGTTCGATGACGACCAGGCCATGGTCCGCATCGACATGTCTGAGTTCATGGAGAAGCATGCGGTGGCACGCCTGATCGGTGCGCCGCCGGGCTATGTCGGCTATGAGGAAGGTGGCGTGCTGACCGAGGCGGTCCGGCGCCGGCCCTATCAGGTGATCCTGTTCGACGAGGTGGAGAAGGCGCATCCGGATGTCTTCAACATCCTGCTGCAGGTGCTGGACGATGGTCGTTTGACCGATGGCCAGGGCCGCACCGTCGATTTCCGCAACACGCTGATCCTGCTGACGTCGAATCTCGGCAGCGACTATCTCACCAATCTCAAGATCGGCGAGACGGTCGAGGATGCCCGGGATGAGGTGATGGCAGTGGTACGCCAGGCCTTCCGGCCGGAATTCCTCAACCGGCTGGATGAGGTCATCCTGTTCCACCGGCTGTCGCGTGACGACATGACCTCGATCGTCGATATCCAGCTGGAACGCCTGCGCAAGCTGCTGGCCGACCGCAAGCTCGATATCGCGCTCGATGACAAGGCCAAATTGTGGCTGGGCGATGCCGGCTATGACCCGGTCTATGGCGCCAGGCCGCTGAAGCGGGTGATCCAGCGCGAGCTGCAAAATCCGTTGGCCGTGCTGTTGCTGGAAGGCCGCTTCAAGGCGGGCGAGACGATCCAGGTCTCGGCTGGCGAGGGGGGCCTGACCATCGACGGGCAAAAGCTCTCAGAGGCCGCGTAACTGAAACGCGTCTGAGGCGAGTGTACAAACAAGAAGGGCCGGATCTTGCGATCCGGCCCTTTCTCGTTCCGCCTGAGGCGGGTTAGTTTTCACATCCATTCGGGCCGCGGCATTCGTTGCCGTCGCTGGCCGGCGTCTGGGCAACCAGCGGGCTGCTCTGCTGCTTGGCCATGTCGGCATCGATCTTGTTGACCTGGGCCTTGAAGGCGGCGAGGTCCTTGCCGGTCAGCTTGTCGCCGCCGGCGACTTTGACCGTCGCTGGATTGACCTGCTGGTTGTTAATGAGGATTTCGTAATGGAGATGCGGACCGGTGGCTTCGCCGGTGGCCCCGACATAGGCGATGACTTCGCCCTGCTTCACCCGATCGCCCTTATGCAGGCCAGCGGCAAAGCGGCTGCTATGAGCATAGGCGGTGCTATAGGTGTCATTGTGGCGGATACGGATGTAATTGCCGTAATCGCTCTTGAAGCCGATATCGACGATCACACCATTGCCAGCGGCATAGATCGGGGTCCCGGTCGGGGCTCCGAAATCGATGCCCTTGTGCATCCTTGTATAGCCGAGCAGCGGATGCAGGCGCATGCCGAAGCCCGAGGTGATCTTGGCACCGTCAACCGGTGTGCGCAGCAGTGACTTGCGGACGGATTCGCCGTTCGGGCTGTAATACTCGCCGTCGCCGTCATGCTCGAAGTAATACATCGGAATCTTCTTCCCGCCGAGCGTCAGCGATGCGTAGAGCATGGTGCCGGCCTTGGCGAAAGCACCGTCGGCATTTTCGAAGCGTTGGTAATAGACCTCGAAAGAATCGCCGTCATGGATGTCGCGCTGGAAGTCGACATCATAGGAGAAGGTCTTGATCAGATCGCTGACTACCGCGACCGGCAGGCCGGCTTCCTGGGCCGCCTCGAACAGGCTGCTGTCGATCGTGCCGGTGACGCGGCTGTTCTTCTGGGTCAGCGGCTTGTCGATGCTCTTGGCGACGAAATCGCCGTCGCTGTTGCGCTTCAGCGTCACGTCCTGGGTCACGCTGGGCTCGAAGGAGAGCGCCACCAGCTTGGTGCCGTTATTATTGCTTTGGTCGTCAGCAGCGTTGTTGAAATTGAGGGTGATCTGCTGGCCGACCCGCAGCGCCTTCGGGGAGAAGACGTCCGAGAGGGCGCCGACCGCATCCTGGGCTTCGTTCTGGTCCATGCCGGCACCCACCAGGACGCCGAACAGGGTGTCGC
This sequence comes from Terriglobales bacterium, assembly GCA_035563795.1. Lineage (GTDB taxonomy): Bacteria > Pseudomonadota > Alphaproteobacteria > Dongiales > Dongiaceae > Dongia_B. Next base: position 12,207 of record DATMUQ010000132.1, read on the forward strand.
CGCGGCGGACGGAGATCGTCCGCTGGAAGCCGACGGTATTGTCACTGTCGCCACGGGCGGCCGCGCTGGCGGTGGCCCATTGCGCATTGCTGGTCGATCCATCGAGTTGGAAGGCGTTGCTCAGCTCTTCCGTCGTCAGGCTCGGCGTATCAACGTGATCGTCACGGTCGGCCTGCGGCGCGCTGGCAGCCGCTGAGGCGTTGGCTTCGGTTTTTGCCGTCTCGCTCGCCGCCGATGTTCCAGGCGCCGATGTCGTTGTCGCACTATCGGGTTGCGCCGCTGCCTGCTGCTGATTGGCAGCCGGCGTCGCGTTCGCGTTCGTCGCCACCGGCTTATCGGTCGTGGCAGCCGTATTGTTGTTCTGGGCGATCCAGATGCTGGCCGGGGCGGCTGCATTCGTCGGCATCGTTGCCGCCGCCATATCCTTGCGGTGGCGCTCGCGGCTGCTCATCGGTTGCGCCGTCGCCAGAGCGCGACTGTTGAGATCCTGCAGCAGGCGCTCGGACCATTTTCCAGTCGTGATGTCGGGGATATTGGCGAGGGAAGAGAACTTGGTGCTTGCGGCGTTGCCGGAGAAGGCGGCTGCTTTGACATCTGTTACCACAGGCGGGCGGGCCGACCAGGCCGCACCCAGGCCGCCCAAGGCAACGAAGCCGGCGGCGCTAAATAACAGGTAGCTCTTCAGCCTGCCCCATACTTGGCAGCTTCGGTACAGCAATTTGGATATCCCCTAAGCGGAAGGCAACTACGGATAGTCTTTACTTATTCGAAGGAGGGTGAACGCTTGGTTAAAACGACTCGCCCCTGTCTTCGCCCTGACGGCACGATGGCCTCCCGGCCGCGCCGCTGTCAACCATAAATTCCCAATCAGATCATGCAATTAAGGCAATCCGGCACGGTCTTCCGGCCGATCTGTGACTTTTCCCCGGTATTTCCACAGAAAGCGTGACGAATCCTTGGGATGTACGGTTTTAAAATTTATCGAGGAAGTTCCGGCCCGCGGAGCGAGGCCGGAGGATAGGGGTACCGGGTCCAGGGTGCTTTCCTGGCGCGAGGGGCAGGCGGCGCTCCCATATGTCTGACCCGGTCACTAGGAGCCGGTCACTAAGCGCCCGCCACCTGGGACCTCTTCTGCGGCACCCCAGGCCGGTGGCAGTCCCGTCGGATCCCTGGTCTATCTCACCGCCCATATCCCCGGATCACAGCCGTTAAGCTTTCCCGCCTGGGGAGCCGCCGAAAGATTCACGAAACCAAAATTATTTGGTCGGAAAAGGCGCCCGAAACACGCTCATTTCAGCTGCATATGGGAGTCGGAATTATAATTTTTTATATGTTAAATCAGTGACTTAACAAAAAACTACATGTTCGTGCAAAAAATCTTCAACAAAGCCGTTGACGGCTTGGGAGCTCCGACGTATAAGCCCGCTCCCGACGGCGCGAACGTCCGGAACGAAACGAACCGAACCAAGCGCCTCTGCTGATTGACAAGTTTATCTGAAGAGAAGGGATACGCGGACGGCGGATCTAGACTGGGTTAGTGCCTGGTATTTGATCTTTGCCAAATGCGTGTCTTCTTAAGAACAGGCTGAT
>DATMUQ010000133.1:0-4296 GCA_035563795.1 Terriglobales bacterium
GCTTGCGGTCAGCCTGGGCGCGGGGCCCACGCACCGCCGGGCCCTTGGACTGGTTGAGCATGCGGAACTGGATGCCGCCGCGATCGATCGCCCGCGCCATGATACCGTCGAGGGCGTCGATCTCCCGGACGAGATGGCCCTTGGCCAGACCGCCGATCGCCGGGTTGCAGGACATCTCGCCGATCTTGGCCGGGTCATGGGTAATGAGCAGGGTCTTGGCGCCGAGACGCGCCGCGGCGGCAGCCGCTTCGGCGCCGGCATGGCCGCCACCGACGACAACGACATCCACCTGCCTCTGCCACTGCTCAGACATTCTTGCGATCCGTATTGGTCGAAATCAGCTTCAGCGCCGGCCGGTTGTTTCACGTGAAACAATCTATCTGCCTGAAAGGGCGCGTAATTTGCGGCGCCTGATCTACAGGAAATCAGCCTGGCTGGCAATAAACGCAAACGGATTTACGCTTTACGTATAATACATTATCGAGAGCGTGTTTCGTTGCGGGTCAATTCCAGTAGATTATGGTCCTAAAATGGTCACGTCCGATAATGGGAATTATCGGACGTGACTTCTGGGAGAGATGGGGGGTTCATGTACGAAAGGTTTATCGAACCGAACAAGGACGCACTTTTTATAGTCGGTTCTATCGCGCTCGCCGTTTGGGCCGCCTACCTGCACTGGGACTGGGTATCCGCCTGCTGGATCGGTAGTGCTGTGTTTAAGTTGCACAATCGCTATGGCGAGCGTCTTAAAGCCTTGGAAACCGAAATCGCTACCCTGCGGTCGCAGCTGGCGGCCGCACCGCCGCCGGTGCTGAACCAGGCGCCGGAGCAGGGGTGATTTCGGCGCACCGTGGTGGGCAACGATATCTTTCGAGATCGCCGACACGTGCTCTGTTAAACAGCGGCGAGTTCTCTCGCGTCCCGCAGGAAACGCACCGTCCGAACACGGGCGCCTGCAGGGATGAGTCTGATCGGCCTCGTTGCAGCAAGACCATATAAAGACTAAATTCAGTCCTGCCCGATCCTCCGAGGACGTCATGCGCTATTCATCCCAGGTCAAGCCGATCAGTTATCTCAAGGCCAATGCCGCCGAGGTCCTGACCGAGCTCGCCGAGCGACGCGAGCCTTTGGTCATCACCCAGAACGGCGAGGCCAAGGCCGTCTTGCAGGACGTGGCGACATTCGAGGAAACGCAGGAAACCCTGGCGCTCTTGAAGATACTGGCGCTGGGCCAGCAGGAAGTGGCGGACGGCAAGCTCAAGCCTGCGGCTGACGTTGTCGCCCGGCTGCGCGCCAAGCAAACAACTGACTGATGCCCGCAGCCAGCGCGAGGTTCGACGTCCTGCTGACCGAGGGTGCAGAGCAGGATCTGGAATCGATCTACGACCATATCGCCGCGGTCGATAGCCCTGCCAATGCCGATCACGTGCTGGGCCGGCTGATGGAAGTCGTGGAGCGCCTGTCGCGATTTCCGGAGCGCGGGAGCTATCCGAAGGAGCTGGTCGCCCTCGGCATCAAGGAATACCGGCAGGTCTCGTTCAAGCCCTACCGGGTCATCTATCGCGTGGCCGGTGACAAGGTCATCGTTTACCTGATCGCCGATGGCCGGCGTGACATGCAATCGACCCTCGCGCGCAGGCTGCTGGGCGCCTAGCCCCGCGAACCCTTGCCTGCCTGAGATCAGCTCGCAGTGATAAACCGCACGCCGTATTCCGTGCCCTTGGAGCGCACCAGCTCGCAGTCGTAATTGCCGAGATCGTTGATCTCGAGCTGGAAGCGCGGCGGCAGCGCTTGCGGGCTCGGGAAGGTCAGCTTGGCGCCGGATTCCGATAGATCCCGCACCACGCAATTGATCACGCAGGCGCGGTTGTTGAAGATGACTCTGGCGCCCTTAAACATGCGCCGCCGCAGATGCAGGCGCCGCTCGGATTCACTGATATCCGGCAGGCCAGCCGCCTCGCCGGCTTCTTTCCTGATGAACATGCTTTCGCCCTCAACCAACCCCAACTGTCGGTATGCCGACGACACCGCAACGCGCGCGAACAGTTCCGCGACACGGCACGGATCAATAAGGCCTATCAGCGAAATAAGAACAAATCGCTAATGGAACTCCGGGCACCAGTTTACGCGTCTTCGCCGACCAAATCCTTTCACGGCCGAGTGTGTCCGATCCTGCGCCGCAAGGATGTTTTTCCGCTGGTAATCATGCTTGCGGCAAGGACCGCGGAGACCAGCCGCGTTCCCGGCCGGCCCGCACCCGCCGCGCGATGATGATGTTGGCTGAGTGTTGTCAGCCGAGATTAGGTATCGTCGCCTTGAAGCTCGGCAGGGCCTGAACCCGGTCCCACCACTCCGCCAGGCCGTCGACCTTGAACACGGCGTCCTTGTCCGGGGTCAGCCCGACATAGAACAGGATCGGCGCCAGATAGAGTTCTGCCAGGCTCAGCTCGCCGGCGATGAAGGGCGATGTGCTCCGGGTCTTCATGGCAAGTTCCAGCACTTTGCGGCCCGTCTCCAGGCCGGCTGCGCGCATCTTCTCGTTCTTGCCACCGACGAAATCGGGAAACAGATGATAGGCGGCGACGCCGCCGACCAGCGCGCCGTAACCATAGGAATCGACGATGCCGACAATCATATCCATCCGCGCCCGATCCTTCGCGGTTTGCGGGATCAGCGATTTTCCAGGCAGCACATCGTTGAGATAACGGGTGATGGCACTCGTCTCCAGGATCCGCATACCGTCATGGTCGAGCACCGGAACCTTGCCGAAGGGATGACGCTCCAGATGCTGGGCTTCGCGCGGCTCGCCCCTCAGGACGTTGAGCGGGACCTGCTTGAAGCCGCTCGCGCCCTTCTCCGCCAGCATCATCTTCACCGTGCGCACATAGGTGGATCCGTCAAAGCCCCAGAGGGTCATATCCGTCATGGCCGCGTTCTCCCAGTTGGATATGCGATAGCCCGGCGGGTGGCATCGCAGATCCACGAGGATAAATCAGAGCCAGTTCGATCGCACCGATCATCCTGCGACCATCCGATGAATTTTCGCATCAATTCCGGCCAAGCTAAGCCGCCAGATTAACCGCGACCTCGATATTACCGGCTGTCGCCCGGGAATAGGGGCAGACCAGATGCGTTGCTTCCAACAGGCGATGCGCCACCTCCGGATCGAGACCTGGCAAACCGACATTCAGCCGCGCAGCGATCCCATAAGCCTCGCCCACCGGCCCGACATCTATCTCGGCATCAACCACGACTTCCGGCGGAAGGATGATCTTCAGCCGGCCGGCAACGATCTTCATGGCATTGAGAAAACAGGCTGACCAGCCGGCGGCGAAAAGCTGCTCCGGATTGGTGCCCTCGCCGGGCGCACCAGGACGCGCGAACGTAACCTCGAGGCGGCCGTCGTCGCTGCGCGAGACGCCTTGCGTCCGATCGCCCGATGTATGAGTCCGAGCGGTATAAATGACTTTGTCGAGACGCTGCATGGCTTGTCCTTTCCAGACATGGCTTGCCAAAGGTGGCTTTCCAGACATGGGCCTTGCGGCAAATATGCTCTATAGCCGTCAGCTGATAAGCATTGTCCCGGTTTCCGGCAGAATAACCAAGACTTGCACTCAAGACTCGTCCGCGGAACGGACAGCCTCGCCCGTGTATTGGTCGCGGCTTGGCTATTTGCCGATGCAGAATTCGCGGAAGATGACGTCGAGCACGTCCTCGATATCGACCCGGCCGGTGATCTCGCCCAGCGCATGAACGGCGTGGCGCAGATCCTCCGCCTTCAATTCCGGCAGGCGCGCCTGCAAACCACGGCGCAGCGCCGCTTCGCAATTCTGCAAGGCGGCACGGTGGCGTTCGCGGGTGAGCGCCGGCGTCGCCCCGAGGGCGAGATGCGCAGCGGCGACCGTGGTCAGGGCCGAAACCAGCGCCTCGATCCCCGCCCCCGTCTGCGCCGAAACCGGTAGCAAAGCATGGCCGTCAATGGCCGGCGGCGGCGCCTTCACGGCGAGGTCGCTCTTGTTGAGAACCAGCAGGGCATCGTCATCGATGAGAGGTGCTGCCGAGCGATCGACCAGCGGCTGCGCACTGCCGATCAGGGAGCCGTCCAGCACCAGCAATTTCAGGTCGGCGCTTTCCGCCCGGGCCAGCGCCCGCCTCACCCCTTCCGCCTCGATGGCATCGGCGGTTTCGCGCAATCCGGCGGTATCGGCGAGCGTCACCGGATAGCCGCCGAGATCGAGATGCAGCTCGATGACGTCGCGGGTGGTGCCGGCCTGTGGCGAGACGATCGCCGCCTCG
>DATMUQ010000134.1:0-7446 GCA_035563795.1 Terriglobales bacterium
TTTCGCGCTGCGCGTCGGCTCGCTGGAAGCCGTTCACACGATCGTCGAGAGGCTGCGGGCGGCACAGGTGACAATCGCCGGCGAGCCACGCATGACCGGTGACGGATATTATGAAGCGGTGGTTCACGACCCGGATGGTAACATCCTCGAGCTCATCGCCTAACCACGGAGACAACCGTCAATGTCCAAAGATCTGAGCCGGGACGCTCATGCCGTCCTGTTCCCGGCCTTCGATGCACTCGACCTCGATACGACGCTGGTCAGCTTTCTCTATGCGGGAGGCAAAGCCCTGCTCGTCGGGGAGAGCCGTGCCGAGTACGTTGCCCGCCGGATGGATGACGCGCGGCAGCACGCGGAGAAAGCCGAGCAGTTTCGGGCTCTTGCCGTGAAGGCGCGCGGGTTGGCGGGGAAGGTCCTGATCGGCGTTGACCAGGAACTGGCCGGCATCCAGCGGCTGCACCGGCTGGTGCCGCCGCTGCCCGAGCTGAACGTGGCGCATCGGCTCTCTTCAGCCGAGATCGAGGCCGCCGCACGGGCGACCGCAGATGGAGCCGTGGGGCTCGGTATCAACCTGTTCCTGGCACCGATCCTCGATGTCCTCCGCGGCGAAAATCCCTGGCTCCAGGGGCGCACCTTGGGGCCCGATATGGATGAGGTCGCACGGATTTCCGCGGCCTTCATTCGCGGCGTTCAATCGGCCGGCGTTGCCGCAACCGCCAAGCACTTCCCCGGCCATCCGGTCACGCCGGAGGATCCGGCGCTGGCCGAGGCGGTGGTGCCGGGACCGGCGCAGGAGATCGTCGAACTCGCATCACCCTTCAGAGTGGCGATCAATGCCGGCGTCAAAATCGTCATGACCGGTCCGGCCCTGGTGCCGTCGCTCGATCCGCATCTCGCCGCTTCCGTCTCTCCGAATATCGTCCGAATGCTGCGCGCGGATTTCGGGTTCGATGGGCTGATCATGAGCGATGACCTCGACGCGCCGGGTATCATGCGTGGCGCATCTCTGATCGATACCGCGATTGCATCGTTGGCGGCCGGAGTCGATCTCCTGCTCCTGGCGGCGGGGCCGCATCTGCCAGACGTTACCAGAGGCATCCTGGCAGCGGTGGAAGACGGCCGGTTGCCGGCTGTCAGGTTGCGGGAAGCCGCTGACCGCGTTCGGGCTTTGGCGGAAAGCGTCGGCTAGAGCCGATTGGGATGCGCCTGCTGGGCGGTCTGGAAAATCTTCGCGCCGGATCTTTCACATGCGAGCCGCGAGCCATTGGCTGGCGGCAGCGAGCGCCTGCATCGCCGCCGCGTCTTTGCCCGCACCCTTCAGAAAGCCATGATCCTGGCCGGGCATGGTGACGAAGCTGTTGGCTGTGCTCTCCGGAAGAGCGTCGAAGAGCAGGCGGGAATCGTCGAAGACGGCGTCCAGTTCGGCGCCTAGCACATAAGCCGGCACGGTCACCTCGGGCGCAAAATCCTTGGGCCAGACCGCCTGTGGCCCAAGACGGCGATACATGATGTCGAGTGTCTCGTGGTCGAGGCCGTTCTCTGCCGTCCCATGGCGCGTGATGCTGTCGCTGCTCACCTGGCCGAAGCCGCCATAAAACAGCACCAGCCCGGCGATGCGTGCGCGCAAGGCGAATGGCAACCCGCACCAGGTCCAGAGCGCGACGCAAGCGCCGGCGCTGTCGCCGGCGAGAAAAAGCGGCGCATTCTCAGCTTCAACCTGTGACCGCGCCGCCGCTATCGCCGCGACGCCATCTTCCGCCTGCGCGGGGAACGGATACTCCGGGGCCAGGCGATAGCGGGCCGAGAGCACTTTCATACCCGCTTCCCGGGCGAACCAGGCCGTAACGCAGCGATGCGTTTCCGGGCTGCCGGCCAGGAAGCCGCCGCCGTGGAAATAGAGGATCACACCGTCCCGGTCGAGGTTCTGTGGCGTATAGAGAAGACCGCCGCGGAAGGTGCCTTGCGCCGGCAGGCTGGACTGCAGCACATCGGCGGGCAGGGGGCCTTCGCGTTCCGCCGCGTCGCGCGCATGATGCCGGCGCAGATCGTCCGGCGCGGAATGGGCCCAGGAAATCGTCATCTTGTCCCTCGAATTTCGCAGTTGGCTTGCCGGCGCGGACGGCCCAACATGGGCGCCAATCGCACCGCCGCTTGTTCCAGCATGGATGCAAGAAGTGACACGGCGGATGGTTGCAGGACAAGTGGGGACGATGTGGCACGATCCTTTGCCATTCAGCGACGGGTGAAACCGCAGACCGGGCAGCAGATGCCGATCACTTTCGCCGTGCTGGTCTTCGAAGCCTTCCCGATGATGGCCTTCAGCTCGGTGATCGAGCCCCTGCGGGCCGCCAATATCCTGGCCGGACGCGACTGCTATCGCTGGATCACAGTCGGGTTGTCGGACGGACCGGTCCAGGCTTCCAACGGCGTCACCATCACGCCGGCCTTCGGCGTCCGCCAGGCGCCACTGGCCGAGCGTATTGTCGTCTGCTCCGGCGGTGATGCCGATCACCTCGTGGCGGAACAAGCCGTTGCCTGGATCCGCAAGAATCTGCGGGCCGGCGGCGAGGTCGGGGCGGTTGCCGATGCCGCCTTCTTCCTGGCGCGAGCCGGGCTGCTCGATAATCATGCCTGTACCTTGCATTGGACCAGCCAGCCGGCTTTCGTCGAAGCCTTCCCGGAAATCGACCTCAAGCGTGACCTTTACGTGATCGACCGCAAGCGTTTCACCTCGGCAGGTGGCGTCGGCAGCCTCGATATGATGCTCGACATCATCACCCGAGACTATGGCGCAGAACTCGCTGCAGGTGTCGCCGAGTGGTTCGTCCATAGCCCGCTGCGCTCCAGCGTCGATCGCAAGATGATGCCGCTGCGCCTGCGTACCGGCATCCGCGACGAGCTTGTGCTTTCGGCGATCGCCGTGATGGAGGAAGTGGTCGAGGAGCGGCTGAAGATCGCCGATCTCGCCGCCCGCCTCGGTGTTTCTGCGGACAAGCTGGAACGGGCCTTTCGGAGCGAAACGGGGGTTTCGCCCAGCACCTATTATCGCAAGCTGCGCCTCAGGCGCGCGGCCGATCTTCTGACCCATTCCAGCCTGCCGATCCGCGACGTGGCGCTGGCCTGCGGCTTGGACAATATGTCGAGTTTTTCGCGCGCCTTCCGTGAACTCAACGGGCACTCTCCCTCGGCGATCCGTAAAGCGTGACGGTCAGTCGACAGCGGCCAATATGCGGAATAGTGCATAGAATTTGCGGAATTACGCACGAGATACAGTCCTTTGTCATCGCATCCTTGGCCCATCGCGAGGAGGCGTTCAATGAACAAAGTGGACTTCAAGACCGGCAATCTCGGTGAGGTGGATTTCAGCGGCCAGATGCGCCATCCGGTAGCGGCCGATCCCGCCGGCGGCATGTGGATTTCCGATACCGAGCCGTCCTTCATCGATACCGACAAGCTGCGCAAGGGGCGCCTCGCCAAATTGCGCACCTGGATGGCCAAGGCCGGCTATGGCGCCATCATCCTGTTCGACCCCTATAACCAGCGTTATGCCACCGGCTCGCGCAACATGTTCGGCTATTTCCTGCGCAACTCGACCCGGTATTTCTTCATCCCGGCATCGGGGCCGGTGATCCTGTTCGAATATCCGCAGAGCTATCACGTCTCCACCGTGCTCGACACGGTGGATGAGGCGCGGCCCTCGAAGCTGGTCTGGTCCTCGGTCTCTAACCGGGATGATGAAACCTCCGGCGCCTTCGCCGATGAGATCACCGGCTTGCTGAAACAGCATGGCGGCGGCTCGATGAAGATTGGCATGGACCGCTGCACGCATTTGCAAGCCCTGGCGCTGCAGAAGCGCGGCTGCGATGTCAAGGATTGCCAGGGCGAGATCCTCTCCGCGCGCGCGATCAAGACCGATGAAGAGGTGAAATGCTTGCAGGTCTCCATGGCCGGTGCCGAGGCCGCGGTTGCCGCCGTGCGCGAGGCGATCAAGCCGGGTGTCTCGGAGAACGATCTCTTCGCCACCATGTATCATGAGGTCATCCGCCAGGGTGGCGAGTTCATTGAGACCCGGCTGCTGTCGTCCGGTCAGCGCACCAATCCCTGGTTCAATGAGGCGAGTGGTCGCAAGATCCGCCCCGGTGAATTGGTGGCGCTCGATACCGACATGATCGGCTGCTACGGCTATTTCTCAGATTTCTCCCGCACCTTCCGCTGCGGACCGGGCAAGCCCACCGATTATCAGAAAATGCTCTACCGCATGGCCTACGACCAGGTGCAGCACAATATCGCCATGGTGAAGCCGGGCATGGAATTCCGTGAGATTGCCGAGAAGGCCTGGAAGATCCCCGATCGCTTCGTCGAGCAGCGTTATACCTCTGTCATGCATGGTGTCGGCATGCATGGCGAGACGCCCTTCATCGCCCACGCCATCGATTATTCCACCTATGGCAAGGATGGCGTGTTGATGCCGGGCATGGTGGTCAGCGTCGAAAGCTATATCGGCGAGAAGAATGGCCGCGAGGGTGTGAAGCTGGAGGACGAGATCCTGATCACCGATACCGGTGTCGAGGTGCTCTCGCACTTCCCCTATGAGGACGAGTTACTGGCGTGAGTGGCATGAAACGGCGTCTCCAGATCGCTGCTGGCAAGGTCGCCTTGCTGTGCATCGATCTTCAGGAAGAGCATCGCCAGGATAAGCGTTACCTGGTGAACGGCTTCGATCAGGTGCTGGCCAATGTGCAGGCCCTGCAGGCAGCAGCGCGGGGCAAGGCTGTGCCGCTGATCCACGCTGCTTATGTCGTCGATTCCGCGAAAGGCAAGCCGCGCCCGTTTCATCCGGTGATGGCGGATGGCAGCTCGGCCTTCAGTAACAAGGACGACCCGCTTTCTGCCCTTTGCGCCGAGACGGCGCCGTTGCCGGGAGAGCGGGTGATCATCAAGGACGCGGCCAGTGTCTTCAGTGATGTTGGTTTCGCGGCTGGGTTGAGATCGGCCGGCATCGACTGGCTGGTGATTGCCGGCGTCTGGACCGAGGCCTGTATCGACGCCACCGTCAAGGATGCGGTGGCGGAAGGATTCCGCGTGATGCTGGTCAAGGATGCCTGTGGCAGTGCCAGCATTGCCATGCATCAGACTGGCATCCTGAACCTCGCCAACCGCCTTTATGGCGGCGTGGTAACCGATACCCGGCAGGCCCGCCGCGCCTTAGGCGGCGAGGCGATCGATGCCTGGATGGTCGAGGGCTCTGTGCCCTTGCGCTTCACTTATGAGAATGCGGCGGCGCTCTACGATCAGTTGTAACGCCGGCGCTAAAGACGTTCCACATCTTCACGAGCGATTGAGGCCGATGGAAACGCTCATCTTTGCCTATGCCAATGCGCATCTGATCGTCAGCCGTGCCGTCGAGCATATCTCGATTGTCGCTGTTGCTGTCACAATCGCCGTGTTGACGGGCGTACCGATCGGGCTCCTGATCACCCAGTCGAAACGGGCAGCCGATATCGTCCTCTATATTGCCTCGATGGTGATCACCATTCCCACGATTGCCTTGTTCGGGCTGATGATCCCGTTATTGTCGCCGTTTGGCCATGGCATCGGCTATGTGCCGGCGGTGATCGCGGTCATCCTCTATTCACAGCTGCCGATCATCCGCAACACCTATACCGCTATTGCCAATGTCGATCCCGCTCTGCGTGAAGCAGGGATCGGCATGGGCATGGGTGCGTTCCAGCGCCTGCGCCAGATCGAGATACCGATTGCCATCCCGGTGATCATGGCCGGCGTGCGGACCGCGACGGTGATGAATATCGGTGTCACCGCAATTGCCGCCTATATCGGCGCCGGCGGGCTTGGCACTTTCATCGCACGCGGTATCAGCCAATCCGATCCCCGGCAATTGATCACTGGCGCCGTTGCCGTTTCGCTGCTGGCGATCGCGATCGACCTGCTCCTGGCGCTACTGCAGCGCGCTTTGACGTCAAAAGGCCTGGCCACGGGAGCGACGATATGATCCGCCTGGAGCGCCTGACCAAAATCTTCGGACCGCAAGAGATCGGCATCGTCGCCGTCAACGATGTCAGTTTCGAATTGCCGGCCGGCGAGATCTGCGTGTTGCTGGGGCCGTCAGGCTGCGGCAAGACCACGACGATGAAAATGATCAACCGCCTGATTGAGCCGAGCAGCGGCAAGATCTATATCGACGGGCGCGATACCGACAGGATCGATCCGATCCAGCTGCGCCGCACCATCGGCTATGTCATCCAACAGATCGGTCTCTTCCCCAATAAGACGGTGGCCGACAATATCTGCGTCGTGCCCGATCTCCTCGGCTGGGACCAGAAGAAGGCTCGTCGACGGGCTGCCGAATTGTTGGAACTCGTCGGGATGGATCCCGCGATCTTTCTGAAGCGCTATCCCAAGGAATTGTCGGGTGGCCAGCAGCAACGGGTCGGTGTGTTGCGGGCGCTCGCCGCCGATCCGCCGGTCATGCTGATGGACGAGCCCTTCGGCGCCATCGATCCGATCAACCGCGAGGTCATCCAGGATGAGTTCCTGAAGATGCAGCAGACCTTGCGCAAAACCATCATTTTCGTCTCCCACGACCTGGAAGAGGCGGTGAAGATGGCCGACAAGGTCGCCATCTTTCGCGCTGGCGCGTTGGAGCAATTTTCGGCGCCCGACGAATTGCTGGCGCGGCCGGCGACGCCGTTCATCGAGAGCTTCCTCGGCAGCGACCGCATCCTGAAACGCCTGCGCCTCGTCAAGGTGGCGGAAGCGATGCTGCCTGTTGCCGATGTTTTGCGCCGCGCCGATCCCATCGACAAGGCGGTTCAGTTGATGCGCGCCGCCCGGCAGGCGGCTTGGCCGCTGGTCGACGATGAAGGTCGGGTGGAGGGCCTGGTCACGGCAGCGCGTGCTGCGATCGCCAGCGGTCTCTGCGGCGATATCGCCGATCCGGTCGCATCGGCAGTCCCGGCCACGGCGGATCTGCGCGCGGCGGTGGCCCTGATGTTCAGCCACGACCAGCCGCTGCTGCCCTGTGTCGATCAAAGCGGCAAATTGCGCGGCGTGCTCAGCTATGGCGCCATCGTACGCAGTCTTAATTCAGCGCCGGCCGCAGCGGATCCTCGGGATGAGCCGGGTGGCGCCGAGATCGCCCGGTTGCCCAGCAGCCGGCAGGCGGGACAAAGATGACGGCGGCACAGCTATTGCGCCCGCGCGCGGCGGGCTGGCATGTCGGTCCGCTCTCGGCCGGCAATCTGTTGCCTTGGCTTGGATTGGCCGCGGCGATGATGGCCTGGTGGCATTGGAGTGATCTGCCTGGCGAGATCTTCGACCAATGGCAGGACATTCTCTTCCTCGGTGGCCAGCATGTCGGCCTCGTCTGCAGTGCCGGGGGCCTCGCCATCGTCACTGGCATTCCGGCGGGCGCGGTGTTGTCGCGGC
>DATMUQ010000135.1:0-5709 GCA_035563795.1 Terriglobales bacterium
TCGGGTTTGTAAAAGATCGTGCCGGAAATTCCGCACAGCACATGCTGCGATGGATATGGCTGATGTCTGCAGGGGGGGGCGGGAACCGGCTACTGGAAGGAATTTCTTCTGAAGCGGGATGCCGTGGAGGCCCGGGCCGGAATCGAACCGACGTACGAGGATTTGCAGTCCTCTGCATGGCCACTCTGCCACCGGGCCAATTGCCGCTTGCGGCTTAAGATTTGGCGCTGCGACGTATAGAGCCATCGTCCCTCAGGGTCAAGCGGGCTGCAGGACCAATCGGCCGGGCAGGGCGCTTCGACTTCACATAAGCTTCATCCCGGCCGCATCTTTCAGACATCCGTGGCATGCCAGAAAGCCCTCGTTCGGGGACCAGAGGTCGGAAGATGCTGCCTTCCTGTCAGGAGTCTTTGCCTGACGGCGTCGGTCGTCAGCTTGGCGAGGATTGTCTCCTGCCGCGATTGGCACTATAACCCCGACAAAGGTTAAAGCCCGATTGGGGCGAGTCCCAGCCGTTCTGGCTGGTGCATTTTGCCTCACCCCTGTCCAGACCGGCACTGCCCGCCCGTCCACCTCTGCGATTGCCGCGCGGCGGACAATACGGCAAGCTGGCTTGGCCTTGGGATTGCCGGCATTAAAAGGGATCGAAGAATGCAGATGTCGTTTGCGGCTGCACGCCAGCATATGATCGAAAGCCAGATTCGCACCAACAAGGTGCTCGATGAACGGCTGATCGAGGCGATGAGCGAGCTGCCGCGCGAGCTCTTCGTGCCCGAAAATCTTCATGCCCGTGCCTATATCGATGACGATCTGCCGCTGGGCGGCGGTCGCTTCCTGACCGAGCCGATGGTGATTGCCCGTCTGCTGCAGGCCGCCGATGTGCGCGCGACCGACAATACCCTGGTGGTGGCGGCAGGCGCCGGTTATGCCGCTGCCCTGTTGGCCAAGCTTGCCAGTTCAGTCGTGGCAGTGGAGGCAGAGACCGCGCTCGGTGATCGCGGCATTGCGGCCCTTGCCCATCTCGGCATCGCCAATGTCGTGTGGCAGAGCGGCAATCCAGCGGAAGGTGCTGCCAAGCAGGCGCCCTATGACGTCATCCTGATCGATGGCGGTGTGGAAACCGTGCCGCAGGCCCTGCTGGACCAGTTGGCAGAAGGCGGGCGCCTGGTGACGGTGCTGCGCGATACCCGCCTGGGGCGTGCGGTTCTCATGCAGAAGGAACGCGGTACCCTTGGCCAGCGCGTGCTGTTCGATGCCAGCGTGCCGCTGCTCACTGCCTTCGCCAAGCCACAGGCTTTCGCTTTCTAGGTGCGGCATGTCGCAACAGGGATCGGAACAGGAAGCCGGACTGCAGATCGAGCCGCGGATGCTACAAGAGCGCCTGGAGCGGGGCGAGAAGCTGACCTTGGTCGACGTTCGGCAAGGTTGGGAGCATAACATCTGCCAGATTGCCGGCAGCAAGCTCATTCCGCTCGACGAGTTGCCGCAACGCCTGGGTGAACTGCCCGATGATCAGCCGCTGGTCATTGTCTGCCACCATGGCATGCGCAGTTTCCATGCGACCTTGTGGCTGCGGCAGAATGGCTTTCCCCAGGCAATCAATCTGGCGGGCGGCGTGGACGGCTGGGCGCAGCAGGTCGACAGCGCGCTGGCGAGATATTGAACTGGGTTCCTGCCCGTTGCGTGCTATGCCGGTAGCGCGCGGCGGGAACGGCCCGATCGTGGAGGTCGGACTGGGTCGACGTGAATGGATGGGCATGATCGGAAGGGGATCGCAATGACATTGCGGCAGAAATTGATGATGGCGGGTGCGGTCTTTGCGCTCGCGGTGCCGTCGCTAAGCAATGCCGCATTTGCCGTGGATCTCGATGACGCCTTGGCCATCGCCTATGGCGGCAACCCGACCCTGGGGGCCGAGCGGTCTAATCTGCGGTCCACCGATGAAAATGTGCCGCAGGCCTTGTCGGGCTGGCGCCCGACCGTTTCGGCAACGGCGCAGGCGTCGAAGAACTGGGTCGATCAAAGCAAGCCGACCACGTCGAGCAGCAATTTTGCGCCGCGTACCTATGGCATCACCGTGACCCAGCCGGTCTTTCGCGGCTTTCGCACCGTGAAGGGTACCTCGGAAGCGGAGAATCAGGTGCAGGCCGGGCGGCAGCGCTTGACGGGCACGGAACAGGACATCCTGCTGCAGGCGGTGCAGGCCTATATGGGCGTGGTGCGCGACGAAGCGGTGCTGGTCCTCAACCAGAACAACGTCAAAGTGCTGCAGGCACAGTTGCAATCGACCCAGGACCAGTTCCAGGTCGGTGAGTTGACGCGTACCGACGTCGCCCAGGCGAAGTCGAGCTTGCAGGGGGCGATCGCCCAGCAGATCCAGTCGGAAGGCAATCTGAAGACCTCACGCGCAACCTATGTGCAGGTGATTGGCGCCGATCCGATCGACGTGAAGATGCCGAGCCCGCATCTGCAATTGCCGGCGACCAAGGATGAAACCGTCGCGCTGGCGCGTTCGGTGCCGAATGTGAATGCCGCGCAATATGACCAGAAGGCGGCGCGCGACCAGGTCGATGTCGCCTTTGGCCAGATGCTGCCGGAAGTCTCCATCCAGGGCAGCTTCCAGCGCAATGAGGAGCAGAGCTTCGGCCAGAGCACCTATAACGAGGGGGTGATCATGGGTGTTGTCACCATCCCCCTCTATCAAGCCGGCAATGTCGAATCCCAGGTGCGGCAGTCGAAGGAACAGTATTATCGCACCCGGCGCCTGGTCGATGAGGCCCTGCGTGCATCGGAACAGAACGGCATCGCCTCGTGGCAGGCGCTCGACACCGCCAATGCGCAGATCGACGCGTTCCAGGAACAGGTCAAGGCCGCCAAGGTCGCCTTGGACGGCATCCGTCAGGAACAGCAGGTCGGCGCCCGCACCATCATCGACGTCCTCGACCAGGAGCAGAGCTACCTGAATGCCCAGGTGTCGCTGGTCAGCGCCCAGACCGATCAGGTTGTGGCGCAGTACCAGTTACTCTCGGCCGTGGGCCGTCTCACCGCCCGCGATCTCAAGTTGAAGACGGACCTTTATGACCCGACCAAGCATTACAACGAGGTCCGGGACAAGTTCATCGGCATCGGACCTTCCGTCGAATAAAGTTAAATATCTCTATATCTTGTAGCCGGAAATCACGGCTTTCCAATTCCTTGAGAAAGCTTGCTGAAACGGTTAAGATATGTGGAATTACCGGCGACTCAGGGGTTCGTACCGGCCGTGAGCAGGAGTTGCAGCAGTGTCGGGTTCGATAATCTCTCGCCGATCCATCGAGGATCCGGGAATGAGTGAAGCGACAGCCAGCCAAGAACCGTCGATGGAGGAGATTCTGGCCTCCATCCGGCGCATCATCTCCGAGGAAGGGCAGGAACAGCCCGCTGGAGATGCCTTGGCGCCCGCGCCCAAGCCGGCAGCGGCGGTAGCGCCGCCACCGCCTCCCGCCGCACCGCGGCCGGCGCCGCAACCAACACCGCTCATCGCCCAGGACGAGGAAGATGAGGACGAACTGATCCTGACCGAGGTGGTGACCAACACCGCCGGTGCCGGCCAGAACAATGTCGTCCCGTTGAAGCCGGAAGCCAAGGTCGAGCCTGAGATCGACATTCCGGAGGAAAAATCGGCGTTCGAGGATGATATCGAACTGGCGATGGACGAACCGGAGATGACGCCGCCGCCCGCGCCGGAAAAGCCGGCGCCGCAGGGCCGGGCGGGAACACTGGTCGAGCCCACCGGTTTTGATGATGACGATTTTGCCGCCGTGCCGGCGGCGCCGGCCCCGAAACCGGCGGCCAAACCCGCAATGGATGAGTTCGCACGGATGACCGATGAATTGCCGGATCTGGTTGCTCCGGAAGTCGCTGAGGCGGCAACCGCCAGCTTCGCCCAATTGCTGAACCGGCGCACCCCAGAGGTCGCGGAGCGGCCGACCGGCGATGGCCTGCTGGTGGAAACCCTGGTCCGCCAGGCGGTCGAGCCGATGCTCAAGGCTTGGCTCGATGCCCATCTGGAACCGATCGTCGAGAAGATCGTGCGCCGGGAAGTCGAACGCATGGCCCGCAAGGCCGAACTCAGCTGATCTAGGCCGGGTATCCGCCGGCCCGTTCGGGGCCGGCCAGTCTCCAACGCGTCCAGTCTGATTGCCCGCCCCGCTTTACCTGCGGTTGACGGCGGGGCGAGGGCCGCTATAACTCCGCCCAAAGTCTTGTCACGCGATTGAGGGAACCAGCAATGCTGGAAAAGACCTTTCAACCCCAAGAGGTTGAGAAGAAGCACTATGCCGATTGGGAAAAGTCGGGCGCCTTTGCCGCCCGGCCGGATTCCAATCTGACCCCCTATACCATCATGATGCCGCCGCCGAACGTCACCGGCAGCCTGCATATGGGCCATGCCCTGACCTTCACCCTGCAGGACGTGCTGATCCGGTATCAGCGCATGCGGGGCCGTGATGCGCTGTGGCAGCCGGGTACCGACCATGCCGGCATCGCGACGCAGATGGTGGTGGAACGCCAGCTCGACGCCCAGGGCATCAAGCGCACCGATCTCGGCCGTGCGAAATTCCTCGACCGGGTCTGGGAATGGAAGGCGGAATCCGGCGGCATGATCACCCAGCAGCTCCGTCGCCTGGGTGCCTCGCCCGACTGGCCGCGCGAGCGCTTCACCATGGACGAGGGGCTGAGCCTCGCCGTCCGCAAGGTGTTCGTCGATCTCTATCGCCAGAACCTGATCTATCGCGACAAGCGCCTGGTCAACTGGGACCCGAAACTGCACACCGCGATCTCCGATCTGGAAGTCGTGCAGAAGGATCACAAGGGCCATCTCTGGCATTTCAAATATCCGGTCGAGGGCCAGGAAGGCCGCTTCCTAACCGTGGCGACGACGCGCCCCGAGACCATGCTCGGCGATACCGCCGTGGCGGTGAATCCGGAAGACGAGCGCTACAAGGATCTCGTCGGCAAGTTCCTCATCCTGCCGCTGGTCGGCCGCCGTATCCCGGTGGTTGCCGATGACTATGCCGATCCCGAAGCCGGCAGCGGTGCGGTGAAAATCACGCCGGCCCATGACTTCAATGACTTCGAGGTCGGCCGCCGACATAACCTCGAGATGATCAACATCCTCGATCGCGATGCGAAGCTGAACGAGAACGTGCCGGAAGCCTATCGCGGTCTCGACCGCGAGGTGGCGCGCAAGAAGGTCGTCGCCGATCTGGAAGCCCTGGGGCTGGTCGACAAGATCGAGGACCATCAGATGACGCGGCCCGAGGGCGACCGCTCCGGCGTCGTCATCGAGCCCTGGCTCACCGATCAATGGTATTGCGACGCCCATACCCTGGCCCAGCCTGCGATCAAGGCAGTGGAAGAGGGCCGCACTGTCTTCGTGCCGAAGCAGTGGGAGAACACCTATTTCGACTGGATGCGCAACATTCAGCCCTGGTGCATCTCGCGCCAGCTGTGGTGGGGCCATCAGATCCCGGCCTGGTACGGGCCGGACAATCATGTCTTCGTCGAGATGGATGAAACGGCGGCCAAGGCAGCGGCGGAGAAGCATTACGGCAAGGCTGTCGAACTGCGGCGCGACGAAGACGTGCTCGATACCTGGTTCTCCTCGGCCTTGTGGCCGTTCTCGACGCTCGGCTGGCCGGAGAAGACGCCGGAGCTTGCCCGCTATTA
>DATMUQ010000136.1:0-4169 GCA_035563795.1 Terriglobales bacterium
GGACAACCCGCTGACACACAGCCCTGGGCCTAGAAAGGATAGATCGGCCGATGTTGTCGCCCAATCTCGAACAGACCCTGCATCGCGCTCTCGCTTATGCCAATGAGCGCCGACATGATTTCGCCACCCTCGAACATCTGCTTCTGGCTCTCGCCGACGATCAGGATGCGATCGCCGTCATGCGGGCCTGCAACGTCGATGTCGAGCGGTTGAAGAGTGACCTCACCGATTATATCGACAACCAGCTCGGCAATATCGTTGGCAAGCACAATAACGAGGCGAAGCCTACGGCCGGTTTCCAGCGTGTGCTGCAGCGCGCCGCCATTCACGTCCAGTCCTCTGGCCGTGAAGAGGTGACGGGCGCCAATCTGCTGGTCGCGCTGTTCTCCGAACGCGAGAGCCATGCCGTCTATTTCCTGCAGGAGCAGGAGATGACGCGGCTCGACGCCGTCAATTACATCAGCCACGGCATCGCCAAGGCACCGGGTCGGACCGAGCAGCGCCGTGTGCGCGGTGCTAGTGGCCCGGGCGAACAGGAAGCCGCTGAAGGCAATGTGAAGAACGGTGCCGAAGCGCTCGATGCCTATTGCGTCAACCTCAACCGCAAGGCGATGGATGGCAAGATCGATCCGCTGATCGGCCGCGAGGGCGAGGTCAATCGCACGATCCAGGTGCTGTGCCGCCGCACCAAGAACAACCCGCTTTACGTCGGTGATCCGGGCGTCGGCAAGACCGCCATCGCTGAAGGCCTCGCCCGTCGGATCGTCCAGGGCGACGTGCCGGAAGTCTTGAAGAACGCCACCATCTTCTCGCTCGATATGGGCGCGCTGCTGGCCGGCACCCGCTATCGCGGCGATTTCGAGGAACGCCTGAAGGCCGTCGTCAAGGAATTGGAGGCGACCGAAGGTGCCGTCCTCTTCATCGACGAGATCCATACCGTGATCGGCGCCGGTGCGACTTCGGGCGGCTCGATGGATGCATCCAACCTGCTGAAGCCCGCCTTGCAGTCGGGTGCGCTGCGTTGCATGGGCTCGACCACCTATAAGGAATACCGCCAGTATTTCGAAAAGGACCGGGCATTGGTCCGCCGTTTCCAGAAGATCGACGTCAACGAGCCGTCGATCGAGGATGCGGTGAAGATCCTGCGCGGCCTCAAGCCCTATTACGAGAAGCATCACAACATCCGCTATACGACGGAAGCGATCCGCTCGGCGGTGGAACTGTCGTCGCGCTATATCGGCGATCGCAAGCTCCCCGACAAGGCGATCGACATCATCGACGAGGTTGGTGCGGCACAGATGCTGCTGCCGGAATCGAAGCGCAAGAAGACGATCACGGTGAAGGATGTGGAAGCGGTGGTCGCCATGATCGCCCGCATCCCACCAAAGACCGTGTCGAAGGATGACAAGGCCGCGCTCAAGAATCTCGATCGCGATCTGAAGACCATGGTCTTCGGTCAGGACAAGGCCTTGGAAGCCCTGTCGGCTGCGATCAAGCTGGCGCGGGCCGGCTTGCGCGAACCGGAAAAGCCGATCGGTTGCTATCTGTTCTCGGGTCCCACTGGCGTGGGTAAGACCGAGGCGGCGAAGCAGCTCGCCCATAGCCTCGGCATCGAGCTCATCCGCTTCGACATGTCCGAATATATGGAGCGCCACACCGTGTCGCGCCTGCTGGGTGCCCCTCCGGGCTATGTCGGCTTCGACCAGGGCGGTCTGCTGACCGATGCCATCGACCAGCATCCGCATGCGGTGCTGCTGCTCGACGAAATCGAGAAAGCGCATCCGGATCTCTTCAACATCCTGCTGCAGGTGATGGATCACGGCAAGCTCACGGACCACAACGGCAAGTCGGTCGACTTCCGCAATGTGATCCTGATCATGACCACCAATGCTGGCGCGTCGGAGATGTCGAAGTCCGCGATCGGTTTTGGCCGCGAGAAGCGGGTGGGCGAGGATACGGAGGCGATCAACCGCCTGTTCACGCCCGAATTCCGCAACCGGTTGGACCAGATCATCGCTTTCTCCAACCTGCCGCCGGAAATCGTCGCGCAGGTGGTGGACAAGTTCGTCATGCAGCTGGAGGCGCAGCTCGCCGATCGTCATGTCACGATCGAGCTCAGTGAGGCCGCCAAGCGCTGGCTCGCCGACAAGGGCTTCGATCCCCTCTATGGCGCACGGCCTTTGGCCCGCACCATCCAGGAATACATCAAGAAGCCGCTGGCCGATGACATCCTGTTCGGCAAGCTGGAGAAGGGTGGCACGGTTCGCATCGATCTCGCGAAGGAAGGCGACAAGCTCACCTTCGATATCATCGAGAGCAAGGGCCAGAGCCGCGAAGAAACAGTGGAACCCGTCGAAGCCTGATCGGCCTCACGGTTTCCCAAGCAGAAAAGGCGGTGCCGGTGACGGCGCCGCCTTTTTCTTTTTCCCGCCGGATCATATCCTGCAATCAATGGAAAACAGTGGGGAGGAAGCCATGGCTATACGGATCGTGCAGCTCGGACAGCCGCGTCACCGTGATGAAGGCTTGCGGCTTGGGACGGTGCGCCGGCCGCCACGGGGCGTGCCAAAAGCAGAGTTCGCCAAGCGCGATTATTATGATGTCTGGCTGCCGCAGCTTTCGCCGGATGCTGATCTGGTAAAAGCTGCATTGCAGGCACAGAAGACCGGCGATGCCAAGGCCTGGCAGAATTTCGTCAGGCACTTCCGGGCTGAGATGAAAGAGAACGATGCGTCGCATCTGCTCGATATGCTGGCGGCGATGTCACATCAGACCAATTTCTCGCTCGGCTGCTATTGCGAAGACGAGGCGCATTGCCATCGTTCGGTGCTGCGATCGCTTCTGGAAGAGCGGAAAGCTCGGTTCGCTGATTAGGCGGCGTCAGTCGGCATCCAGCACATGCGCCGGCTTGGTGATATCGATCCTCACCATGCTGCCGATCGGCGGCACCTGATCGTTGGGATGGCGCACCATCAGCAAGGGCGGCGTGCCATTGACCTGCGATTTGTCGCCGGCAAGCTTGATGCCGAGATGACAGGCATAGCCGACGAAATCGATCTCCGTCACATGGCCGTGGCAATCATCTTCGCAAAGCTCGAAAGGCCGGACCGGCGTCACATGCAGCTGCTCGGGTCGCAGCACGATCTGCCTTTTGCCTGAGACCGCCTGGTCGTCGACGATGATGCGTCCCAGCGCACAATCGGCATAGCCCGCCGCCACCAGCGCCGGCAGGATGATCGCTTCGCCGAGGAAGATGGCGGTCGCTTCATCGCGCGGGCGCAGATAGAGCTCGACCGGGTCGCCGACCTGAATCAGCCGCCCGTCGCGCATCACCGCCACCTGGTCGGCGAAGGACAAGGCCTCTTCCTGGTCATGGGTGACGAGGATCGTGGTGACGCCGGCCTTCGACAACACATCCGCGACGGCTTTGCGGGTGGCGGCGCGCAATCCCGTATCGAGGGCCGAGAAGGGTTCGTCGAGCAGCATCAGTTTCGGCTGCTGGGCCAAGGCACGGGCAAGCGCCACGCGCTGCTGCTGGCCACCGGAGAGTTCATGCGGCCAGCGGGTCAGCATGGATTGCTCCAGGGCCACGAGATCGATCAGGGTAGCGATGCGCTGGGCGCGATCGGGGAGGCCCTTGGTGAGGCCGAAACCGATATTGCCGGCGACGGTCAGATGCGGAAACAGCGCGCCATTCTGCGGCAGAAAGCCGATCACCCGCTCATGCGCCGGCACCAAGGTGGTCTCGTCGGCGAGTGTGCGGCCGTTGAAGGTGATGGCGCCGCTATCGGGCACTTCGAAGCCGGCGATCAGGCGCAGCAGCGTGGTCTTGCCGCAGCCCGAGGGCCCGACGATGGCGGTGCGGCTGCCGGCCTGGACGCTGAGATCGATGCCGATCGCGGCCGCGACGGCGCCATAGGATTTGTGGACGTTGCGGATATCGAGCGTGCTCATCTTCCAGCCATGCGTTGCGACTGGCGGTAGAGGAGCCAGGTCAGAGGAAGCGACAGAAGAATCATGATCAGGGCATAGGGCGCTGCGCCGGCATAATCGATCTCGCTGCTGCGCGCCCAGAAGCCGGTCGCCAGCGTGCGCGTGCCATTGGGGGCCAACAGCAGGGTGGCGGTCAGCTCATTGGTGATGGCGAGGAAGACCAAGGCGGCGCCGGC
>DATMUQ010000137.1:0-5499 GCA_035563795.1 Terriglobales bacterium
TGAGCGTCGCATTCGCGCCGCGCTCGGCGTCGTCGAAAAGCTTCTCCAGGTCCTGCGGCGAGACCTGCACCGGAAGAATGCCGTTCTTGAAGCAATTGTTGTAGAAGATGTCGCCGAACGAGGTCGAGATCACGCAGCGGATGCCGAAATCGAGCAGCGCCCAGGGGGCATGTTCGCGCGAGGAGCCGCAGCCGAAATTCTCGCCCGCCACCAGGATCTCGGCCTTGCGATAGGCCGGCTTGTTGAGGACGAAATCGGGGATTTCCTTACCTTCCGGCGCATAGCGCATCTCGTCGAACAGGTTCTTGCCGAGACCGGTCCGCTTGATGGTCTTCAGGAATTGCTTCGGGATGATCATGTCGGTGTCGACATTGATCATCGGCAGAGGTGCGGCAACGCCGGTCAACACATTGAATTTCAGCATAATTCTCGACTCGCTCAAGGCCGGTGCCGGAAATTGTGCGGGCTGTCAGTGCCGCTTCCCGGCTGGATCGCTGGTTTTATGTCACGCAGCCGGGGGCGAGACAAGCCTGGAAGTCGCCCGCCACCAGCATAGGAGCACCGTCGCAGCGGCATGCGGGCCGGAACCTGTCGCCCCGACCGTCAGCCCTCAGGCGGCAGCGGCGAAGAGCGGGATCTGCAGGGTGAAACGGGCACCCCCGCCGGGATTGTCGTCGACCGTCAGGCTGCCCTGGTGCAAGGCGGCGATGCGCTGGGCGATGGCGAGGCCGAGACCGGAATTGCCGGTACTGCTGCGGTCGGAGCGCCAGAAGCGGTTGAACAATTTGTTGCGCTCGCCGGCCGGGACACCGGGACCGCGATCGGAAACGGCGACCTTGCCGGCGACATCGACAACAAGCTCCACCTCGGTTCCCTCGGCGGTATAGCGCAGGGCGTTTTCCACCAGGTTGCGCAAAGCCTGATAGATGGCATCGGGATTGCCGCGCACCAGGATGGGATCATCGGCGCCGCTGACCGCAATGCTACGCTTATGCGTGAAGGCATAGGGCGCCAGCAGTGCCGCCAGTTCGCGGCTGATGGCAGCGATATCCGCCGTCTCGTTCGGCTGGATGGTGAGGGCCTCGAGCTGGGCAACGGTGGTCATCTGCCCGACCAGCCGGGTCATGCGGTCGACATCGGCCCGCAACGGCTTCAGCTGTGCATTGGCGCCGAGGCTGTCGAGATGCAAGGCAAGGATGGCGAGCGGGGTGCGCAATTCATGCGCGGCATCGGCGAGGAATTCCCGCTGCACCCGGAAGCCTTCATCCAGGCGCTTCAGCGCGGCATTGATCGTCTCCACCGGCTTCAGCAGTTCCATTGGCAGGCCGTCGAGCGGCAGGCGCAGATCGGTGCGCAGGGGCCCGATCGCCTCGGCATAACGCTGCAAGCGGCCAAGCGGCGCCAGGGCCCCGCGCAAGGTATAGGTGAGCACCCAGAGCAGCACGAGTGACATCGGGATGGCGAAAGGCAGGAACTCGCCCAACCATTCCTGCAGCAGGGCATCGATCCCGGCCTTGGTGGCACTGGGGCGGGCACTCACCTGGATCACCAGCGGCTGGTTCTCGACCAGCGCGCCGCCGACCAGGGTGAACAGGCGCTTCTTCATCGGCTGGCCGTTCTTCCATGGCCGCTGGATGAAAAAGCTGCTGATGCCATTGGCGACATTGGCACTGGCCAGTGGCAGCTGCTCGACGATGTCGAGATCCTTGCCGCCCTGCAGCACCACATGTCCAGTGTTATCGCGCACGATAAAGGAGATGTGCCGATCGACGGCACCGTCATCAAGCTTCCAGGAGCCGTTGGCCTGATGATGCAGGGCGCCCTGCACGGCCCGCATATTCTCCTGCAGATCCTCGTAGAGAATGTCGCTGTCGGAGCTGCGGAAGACCAGGAACAGCACCGCCCCGACCAGCAGGCAGAAGGCAATGCAGACGATGCTGACCCGCGTCACCAGGCGTGACTGCAGCGATTGATGCGAGAGAAAACGGCGCAACCGGCTCATGATTTATCTGCTTTCGCCAAAGACGCTTCCCCGCGACCATGATGCCGGGGGAAACGCTTTCGCGATACGGCCTCGCGTGAACTCGACGGCAACGATCTTAGCTCAGTTGTTCGGTTCCATCACCATATAGCCGACGCCACGCACGGTGTGCAGCTGGATATCGGCACCGCTGGCGATCAGCTTCTTGCGCAGCCGGGAGACCAGCACTTCGAGCGCGTTGGTGCCGACCTCGTCGTCGAAGCCGTAGATGCCGTCTTCGATCATGTTGCGGTTGACGACATTGCCGGGGCGCCGCAGCAGGATTTCCAGCAAGGCGAGCTCGCGACGGGTGACGGCGGCGCGCTTGCCGTCCACCATCAAGGACGGGCCGGTGGTGTCGAGCGTGACATTGCCGAGATTGAGCTGAACGCCGAGCGCCGCGCCCGGTCGGCGCAGCAGTGCCTTGATGCGCGCGATCAGTTCTTCCATGGCAAAGGGCTTCACCATGTAATCATCGGCACCGTGATTGAGGCCTTCGACGCGGTCGCTGAGCCCGTCGCGGGCGGTCAGCACCAGGATCGGGGTCTGGTCACCGGAAGCACGGCGACGATCGATCAGGTCGACGCCATTGCCGTCGGGCAGGCCGAGATCGAGGATCACCGAATCGAAACGGGCGCCAGCCAGGGCAGCATCGGCACCGCTGAGATCGGCCACCCGATCGACGGTGAAGTTGGCGTCGCGCAGGGCCTTTTCCAGGAACTCGGACAGGCGATCGTTATCTTCGACGAGGAGCAGTCGCATGGCGTTCTTCTTTCTGTCTGACCAATCCACCGCACCCCCGGACGATTGGAATCTGACAGGAACATAAAAACTTCCCCTGTCAGCAATCTTACAGGAAAGCAAGAAACGGTAACAGATTGCGACAAGACCGCGCCGCCCGCTTAACTTCAACCCATTGATTTACAAACGAAACTGTCCGCGCCTTGCGGCGCGGACGGTAACAATGGCCTGCCGGCCGGAGCTGACAGGGTGTCAGGAAAGCTGACGGACGTCGGCGAGGCGACCGGTGATCGCTGCCGCGGCAGCCATGGCCGGGCTCATCAGATGGGTGCGGCCACCGCGGCCTTGACGGCCCTCAAAATTGCGGTTCGAGGTCGAGGCGCAGCGTTCGCCCGGCGACAGACGATCCGGATTCATGGCGAGGCACATCGAGCAACCCGGCTCGCGCCAGTCGAAGCCGGCTTCGACCAGGATCTTGTCGAGGCCTTCCTCTTCCGCCTGGGCCTTCACCAGGCCGGAGCCGGGGACCACCATGGCGTTGACATGGGCAGCCACCTTCTTGCCCTTGGCGATGGCGGCAACCACGCGCAGATCCTCGATGCGGCCATTGGTGCAGGAGCCGATGAAGACGCGGTCGACCTTCACATCGGTGAGGTTCTCGCCCGGCGTCAGGCCCATGTAATCGATCGAGCGCTGCATGGCCTTGCGCTTGCCCTCGTCGGCGATCGATGTCGGGTTCGGCACCTTGGCGGTAATCGGCAGCACGTCTTCCGGGCTGGTGCCCCAGGTGACCTGCGGCACGATATCGGCGGCATTCAGGGTCACCTCGAGATCGTATTTCGCGCCTTCATCCGACGGCAGCGTCTTCCAATAGGCAACCGCCTGTTCGAAGGCGCCCGCCTTCGGTGCCTGCGGCCGGCCCTTGATGTAGTTGAAGGTGGTCTCGTCCGGCGCGATCAGGCCGGCGCGCGCGCCCGCTTCGATCGACATGTTGCAGATCGTCATGCGGCCTTCCATGGAGAGGTCGCGGATCGCCTTGCCGGCATATTCGATGACATAGCCGGTGCCGCCGGCGGTACCGATCTTGCCGATGATGGCGAGGATCAGGTCCTTGGCGGTGACGCCGACCGGCAGGTCGCCCTCGACCGAGATGCGCATGTTCTTGGCCGGGCGCTGGATCAAGGTCTGGGTCGCCAGCACATGCTCGACTTCCGAGGTGCCGATACCAAAGGCCAGGGCGCCGAAGGCACCATGGGTCGAGGTATGCGAGTCACCGCAGACAATGGTCATGCCGGGCTGGGTGAAACCCTGCTCCGGGCCGATGATATGGACGATGCCCTGGCGGGGATCGTCCATCTTGAAATAGGTGATGCCGAAATCCGCGCAATTCTGCTCCAGGGTTTCCACCTGGATGCGGCTTTCCTCTTCGACAATCCCCTTCGAGCGATCGCTGGTCGGCACATTGTGGTCGGCGACGGCGAGCGTCGCCTGCGGACGGTGGACGCGGCGGCCGCTGGTACGCAACCCTTCGAAGGCCTGCGGACTGGTGACCTCATGCACAAGGTGCCGGTCGATATAGATAAGGCAGGTGCCGTCATCCTGACGGTGAACCAAGTGATTTTCCCAAATCTTATCGAACAGCGTCTTCGCTTGCGCCATGGCGGCCAGGTCCTTGATGGTCTTCACACAGGTGACGGTCACTCTGGCGACAGACGAACGGCGATATCGGCCCCGTTCCTCTGTCGCACCTCATCAGACGATCAGGCAACGGCCGACCTGTTCTCGACCATCTCCCGTCGTAGCAGTCCAGATCACTGGCGCGCCCCAGGCAAGATCGCCCGGGCAGCGCCGATGATCGGCAACCTTACTCGCTGGCCGCCGCGCTCGGGCGTTCCGTCGTGCGCTCGGTGATACGCGCCGCCTTACCGCGCAGACCGCGCAGGTAATAGAGCTTGGCGCGGCGCACGTCGCCACGACGAACCAGTTCCACGCTCACGAGACGGGGGCTGTAGAGCGGGAAAACACGCTCGACGCCTTCGCCGTACGAAATCTTGCGCACGGTGAACGAGGAATTGAGACCAGCATTCTTGCGGCCGATGCAAACACCTTCGAAAGCCTGGACGCGCTCGCGGTCACCTTCGACCACCTTCACGTTGACCTTCACGGTGTCGCCCGGACCGAATTCCGGCAGCTTGGATGCCGCCGCCAGCTTAGCAACCTGATCCTTTTCGAAATCATGCAATGTCGTCATGACACAGTTCCTTCCTTGTAATAACCAACCGGCCGTCTCCGACCGGAAACCAATCAGCCTTGCGGTCCCGATTTCGTCGGTTTCGCGCGGCGCTTCTCATAGGCCGCCCACAAATCGGGCCGCCGTGACTTCGTTACTTCCTCGGCCTGGCGCAGGCGCCAGGCCCTGATCTTCTCGTGGTGCCCGCTGAGCAGGATCTCGGGCACCGGGCGGTCCTGCCAGACGGCGGGCCGCGTGTAATGGGGATATTCCAGCAATCCCTGTTCGAAACTCTCTTCATCCAGTGTCTCGGCCGCCCCCATCACGCCGGGGATCAGCCGCACCACCGCATCCATCAGGGCGAGCGCCGCCGGCTCACCGCCGGACAGGACGAAATCGCCCAAACTCACTTCCATCAGCCCGCGGGCCTCGATGACACGCTCATCCAGCCCTTCGTAGCGGCCGCAGACCAGGACGCATCCCGGACCTGCCGCCAGCTCCTCCGCCA
>DATMUQ010000138.1:0-4154 GCA_035563795.1 Terriglobales bacterium
TGGCGCTGGATCGCCTTGAGCTCGACCTGCATCTGCTCGCGCAATTTGAGATCGAGAGCGCCCAGTGGTTCATCGAGCAGCAGCACGCTGGGGCGGTTGACGAGGGCGCGGGCGAGGGCCACGCGCTGACGTTGACCGCCGGAAAGCTGCGACGGCTTGCGGCCGCCATAGCCGCCCAGGGCCACCATGTCGAGTGCCTCGGCGGCGCGCTTCTTGCGCTCGGCCGGCGGCACCTTCCGGATCATCAGGCCATAGGCGACATTGTCCAGCACGGTCATATGCGGGAAGAGGGCATAATCCTGGAACACGGTGTTGACGTCGCGATCATAGGGCGGGACACCGGTCATCGGCTTGCCATGGATGACAACGGTGCCTTCGGTCGGCTGTTCGAAGCCGGCGATCAAACGCAGGCAGGTGGTCTTGCCGGAGCCCGAGGGGCCGAGCATGGCGAAAAACTCGCCATCGAGAATGTCGAAACTGACATTGTCCACCGCCTTGACGGCACCGTAATGCCGCGAAACGGATTGAAAGGAAACGGCGATGGACGTCTTCTTTTCAGTCATGATGGGAACGTAAAACCTGTCTGTCCTGGTATGCGCTAACAAGAATGTCGGAATAAGAGAGGGGCGGATCTCATCGATCCGCCCCTTTGTTCAGGTCAGCCGATTACTGGCCGCTTTGGATACTCTGATAGGCGGAGACCCAGTCCTTATAGGCGACGCAGTCCGACGAACCGTCGCCGCATTCCTTGACCGGAGTCTTCCAGAAGCTGATCCGGTTGAAGAGCTGCGAGCCATTGGCGCGGCAGCCGGCATCGCCGATGATGTCTTCCTTACAAGCGGTCGGAACCGCCGGGACGGCACCGAACCAGGAGGCGACACCCGCCTGGGTCTTCGGATCCAGCGAATGCTTCAGCCACATATACGCGCAGTTCGGATGCGGCGCAGTGGTCGCCATCATCGTGGTATCGGCCCAACCGGTCGCACCTTCCTGCGGGATGGTCATGCCGATCTTGACCTTCTTGGCAGCGCGCAGTGTATTGACCTGATAGGCCCAGGAGGTCGCGGCGACGACACCTTCCGAGGTGAAGTCGTCAACCTGAGCGGCCGAATCACTCCAATACTTGCTGACCAGCTTGCGCTGGCCCTGCAGCAGGGCGACAGCGGCATCGAATTGCGGCTGGGTCAGTTCGTAAGGATCCTTGATGCCGAGATCGGGCTTATGCGCCATCAGATAGAGTGCGGCATCGGCGATATAGATCGGGCCGAAATAGGCTTCGACCCGGCCCTTATTGGACTTGCCGTCCGGCAGCTTCTGTTCGGTGAAGACCACGTCCCAGCTCTGCGGCGCGTTCTGGAAGACCTTGGCATTGTACATCAAGACGTTCGGGCCCCACTGCCAGGGCACGCCATAATGCTTGCCGTCGACCGTGTGCCAGGCACCGCTCTGCAGCTTCGGGTCGATGGTGTCATAGCCCGGCACCAGATCGGTGTTGATCTCCTGCACCGTGCCGCCCTTGATCAGGCGCAAGGAAGCGTCACCCGACGCGGTCACCAGATCGAAGCCGCCGCCATTCATCAGCGACACCATTTCGTCCGAGCTGCCGGCGGTCTTCACCGTCACCTTGCAGCCGGTCTCCTTTTCGAAGCCCGTGACCCAGTCATAGTTCTTGTCGGATTCGCCACGTTCGATGTAGCCCGGCCAGGCGACGATCGCCACCTCGCCTTCGCCCGGACCGACGCTCTTCAGCATATCTGCCATGGTCGCGCTGCTCATCGACAGGACGCCGATGGCCGATACCAGGGCGGATGCCGCCAACCTGGTCGAATAAGACATGATGCCTCCTCGAAATATGTTTCCCAGCTCTGTCCGGCCGATCTTGGGCGGTCGTCATAGCCGACCGCACGCCTCCCTGGCGTTCAAACTCCCACCGGCCTTGGTCCTGCGTCCTTCATGGTCCGTCAGTACCAGACGACGAAAACTAGCTCGCCGGCGACAGATTGTAAAATCGGAAAGAGCGAGAAACCGGGCAAAATCAGATAATTGGCGAATTCTGGAAGTCTGCCAAGGACTTGCCGAGAGAAGCCGCATCCAGGTCACGGGTGATGAAAACCAGCCGCGAGCGATGATCGGCGCTGGGCCAGTCAGGCAGCACCACCGGTGGATGGAACAGATGCTGGATGCCGTGGATCGCCACCGGCTTCTCCTCGCCGGCGACATTGAGGATGCCCTTGATGCGAAGAAGATCGGCGCCCTGGGTGGCGATCAGCATCTCGATCCAGCTGACGAACTTCTCCCAATCGAGTGGGGCGGCATGGGTCAGGCAGAAGGCGCGGATATGATCATCATGGCGATTGACGTCATGGTGATGATCATGCGCGGCATGGTCATGGCCGTCATGCCCGTGATCATGATTATGGTGATCGTGATGATCATGGTCGTGATCGTGCCCGCCATCGGTCGCCGTCGCCTGATAGGCTTCCTGGCGCAACCAGTTCTGCACATCGAGGCTCTTGCTCTCGGGATTGTAGAGCCCGGCATTGAAGAGCTGCTCGGCGCCGATATTGCCTTGGATGATGCGATGGATGGGTGCGGCAGGGTTGATCGCCTGCAACCGCGCTTCCAGGGCTGCCAGCGCTTGCGGTGTCGCGAGATCGCTCTTGGTCACCAGCAGGCGGTCAGCGACAGCGGCCTGCTTGACGCTTTCGATCTGCTTGTCGAACTGCTCCATGGCATTGATCGCATCGACCGTGGTGACGACACCATCCAATCGATAGAAGGCACTGAGCAGCGGATCGCCGATCAGGGTGTGCAAAATGGGTGCCGGATCGGCAAGGCCCGTGGTCTCGATGACGAGACGGCGAAAGCGCGGAACCTCGCCGCGTTCGCGTTGCTTGAAGAGGCGCCGCAAGGTGTCGATGAGATCGCCGCGAATGGTGCAGCAGAGGCAGCCAGAGGAGAGCAGGATGGTGTCTTCTTTCGCCGCTTCCACCAATTCGTGGTCGAGGCCGATCTCGCCGAATTCGTTGATGACGACGGCGGTGTCCTTCATCCAGTCCTGGGTCAGCAGATGACGCAGCAAGGTGGTCT
Source organism: Terriglobales bacterium (assembly GCA_035563795.1). Classification (GTDB taxonomy): domain Bacteria; phylum Pseudomonadota; class Alphaproteobacteria; order Dongiales; family Dongiaceae; genus Dongia_B. The sequence continues at coordinate 3,091 of DATMUQ010000138.1, forward strand.
TGCCGGAGCCGAGGAAACCGGTGATGACGGAAACCGGCAGCTTATCCGGGCGCTTTTCACTGTCCATCGTGTTCTCGCTCATCCACGCACCCGTTTCAGGCCATGCAGCGCGAAGAGCACCGCGGTGAAGAGAATCAGCGCACCGGCCTGATGGCTGACGGCGACATCAACCGGCACCACCAGCATCAGGGTGGTGATACCCAGGGCGATCTGCCCCATCACCGCCAGCATCACCAGTGAGCCGCGGCCCTTGAGATTGGCCGGCAGGTCGCTGCCGGTCAGCCGCAAGACGAAATTGACGACGCCGCAAAAGGCCAACAGCGCCATGCAGCGATGCAGGAACTGCGCGGAGCCCGGGCGCTCCAGGAAGTTGATCCACCAGGGCTGGTCGAAGAGCAGATCGTCCGGCACCAAGCGACCGTTCATGAAGGGGAAATCGTTGTAGATGAGGCCGCCATGCAGCCCAGCGACGAAGCCGCCGATGGTGATCTCGAGTGCGATTAGCGCGAACATCAACCAGCCATGCCGCTTCAAGGCAGCAGTATCTCTGCCGGCAATGATGCCCGGCTGCAGCAGGTCAAGCGCCGACCAGAAGATGTAGCCATAGATCAGCAAGGCAAGGTCGAGATGCGCCACCAGGCGATACTGGCTGACGCTGGTGCGATCCTCGAAGCCGCTCGCCACCATGATCCAGCCCATCAGGCCCTGCAGGCCACCGAGCACGAACATGAAAATCAGGCGACCGCGCCATTCACGGCGGATCTGGCCTTTCCAGAGGAACCACAGGAACGGCAACAGGAAGACGAAGCCGATCAGCCGCGCCCAGACCCGGTGCAGGTATTCCCAGACGAAGATGCCCTTGAAACCGGCGAGATCCATATCGGCATTGATATGCTTGAACTGCGTCGTCTGCTGGTAGAGCTCGAAGGTCTTCTGCCAGGCATCATGACTGAGGGGCGGGATGAGGCCCATGATCGGATCCCATTCCATGATCGACAGGCCGGAGCCGGTGAGGCGGGTGATGCCGCCCAGAACGACCTGGCCGAAAATCATGAAGCAGACCA
>DATMUQ010000139.1:0-4411 GCA_035563795.1 Terriglobales bacterium
GGCGCCATGCTGCATGCCGCTTTCGGGGCGCTGGGCCGCGCCATCCACAAGCCGGCCTTCTGGTATCTCTTCGCCACCTTCTTCATCTGCGGCTTCACCACCAATGGCCTGGTCGGCACGCATCTGATCTCGCTCTGCGGCGATCACGGCATCGTCGAGAGCAAGGCCGCCGGCCTCTTGGCGCTGATGGGCTTCTTCGATCTCTTCGGCACCACGGCCTCGGGCTGGCTGACCGATCGCTTCGACAGCCGCAAGCTGCTCTTCATGTATTACGGCCTGCGCGGCTTGAGCCTCATTTACCTGCCCTATTCCGATTTCTCGATCTACAGCCTGACGATCTTCGGGGTCTTCTATGGTCTCGACTGGATCGCCACCGTGCCGCCGACCCTGCGTCTCGCCACCGACAATTTCAGTGACCGCGATGCCGCCGTGGTCTTCGGCTGGATCGCCGCCGGCCATCAGCTCGGTGCCGCCAGCGCCAGCTTCTTCGGTGGCTATCTGCGGACGGTGCAGGGCGATTATCTCGATGCCTTCGTGCTGGCCGGCTTGACCGCTATCGCCGCCGCGCTCATCTCGCTGCTGATCGGCAAGGGCAAGTGACACCGCAGGCCGGCACTCGCCCACTGATATATGAGGCTGATGGCGCACTGAGCTCTTGGCCTGCTGGGCCAATCACCCGCTCAGCACATGGTTGGCCTGACCGAATCCGCAGCAGCGATGTCCCGTGCATCGCTGCTGCGGCATCGCTGCTTCCGTTTGCGATGACACTTGCATGACAGGACATCGGCCTGCATGACCCTGCGCGCTACGGGGCGCATACAACCATATACATTCAGCGCCCTTGTTGTCAGCCTGCCGCCAGCTTGTGATACCCGTCACTGACGATCGCGCGACCGGTCGTGACGCTTCGCACAAGCGACAAAAAAAAGCGCTGACGAAGTCGTGATTGAAGCTTCACGACCTTGCCTAACTGTCGCCACGATCCCTATCTATCTCTAACCACAGCAAGCCGATGAGACGCGGAGACGGATTTCACCTCTGCATATCATCGGTACCGCACCGGAGTGCCGGCCCGTACGGGGGAGACCGCAACGGGCCAAGCCAATGAGGTTAGAGATGACGAAGACCTGGCCGGAGACCGAAGCCCGCACCGCCGAAGATCCCCGCAACGCGGATGATCGTGGCGCCATCGTCGATCGTATTGTCGTGCGCAGCAAGGTCGCCAATGACCGGCTGGCGCCGCTCGTCCTCGCCAGCCTCATGTCGACAGCCCCGGTCTGCACCCGAGATCAAAGCGAGACCGCGCCGCAATCGGCCGAAGGCGTTGCCCGGCAGCGCGAGGTCCCGGTGGATGACCTGCTGGCCGATCCGATGATGTCGGCGCTCTGGCAGGCCTATGCCATCAGCGCCGCCGATGTGCGCCAGCTTGTTACGGATGTCACCGACCGCCTGCGGTCGGGCGGCGAGTTGCACCGCCGCGCCGAAGCCCTGATCGCCCGCTGCGCCTGAGCTGGCGGAAGCGGTCTCGCAGAAACGGCCCCGCCGGTGTTTTCGGAATCGCGGATACGCCGTTCGATCCTGATCGGTCGGGTTTCATCCCGGCGCATCGGCCACCCATAGCGGAACTGTTGCCGTCACCACTTGTTGAATTCCTGTAAGCGATAACAATCGCTGTCGAGCAACCGCGTATCGATCACCGCGTATACAGCCTCCCACGAATGTCTAACTTGCCACTTGGCAAACGGCCGGATCCATCGATCCGGCCGTTTCTTTATCGGCGCCTGATTCCAACCCGGCGCGCATACACCCATATTGGATGCGGATATTGCAGATGGGTCGGTGGGGATTAATTGCTTGCTCTGCCTATGAAAATGCAAACAGCCGGGGAACCTGCAAGGTGCTGTGGAGTTATATCAGCACGGACGTCGGGACACCCTCCTGCTCTACCGTGCGATCCCCCAATCGATGGTGGAAGTCCCGACGTCCTCCCAGCCCAAATCGATGGACCAGGAAATCAAGCGAGCTTTGCTGGGATGGTCCCCTTCGATGCGCGGATCTGAAGCAAGCGCGTCCGTATGCTCACATTTCAGGGACCATATATCGAACGATGAGGGTCCGCCGGCAGCCAGTTGCCCGTGTCGCATAGAACGTGGTGCTTTTGGCCTGACAGGCGATGAGGTCTTCGGCTCTTGCTCTTTTGTTATGCGACGGCCTGCCAAGGACGTCGTCAAAATGACGCAACGATACGTATCGAAACCGCAAGACTGAGCCCGCGCAGCCAAGACCGCAGCGCAGCGTCGATGCCGCATTGCGGCATCAACTACACAGCATTGGATGGAATTTTCACAGACAAGTCACCATCGGAGAGTCGCCAGGGATAGGCGCTTAGGTTATGATCCATCCCAGAAGTTGGTGACTCCATTGGACGCGATCTCGGGACAATTTCGTCATCGCGCCCCTGCTAGCAGAGCGACATTCTGGCACAGCAGGTCTTTGCAACGCAGGTTGTCACCCGGTCGTCAGTATCATCAGTAAGTATGTCTCTGGTCGGTATCGTGCGGGCGGTTCTTCCAAGTCCCTTCGATCAACGACCCTATCATCGTCCGGCAAGGCAGTTGCCTCTGCCGATCATCACCACCAGTTCTCGTCGCCCGCGGCGAGCAGCAAAGGAGGTCACGATGCGAAAGAAAACAGCTCGTCTCCCGCGCCACGCTTTAAACGGCGAGCCCGAACTCATGTCCTTGCTCGGCGATCCGATGATGCTCAGCCTATGGCAGGCCGATCATATCGACCCGGAGGATGCAAAGCAGTTCATCGCCACCACCGCCGAAAGGCTGCGACGTCGCAATGGCACACCGATGCGCCTGCGCGAAGGGCAGCGTTCCGAAAGACAGGCGCCTGCAGAGGACGATCAAAGTTACGCCTTTGTCTGAAGATTGCCGGCAGCCGGTCAATGACGACCGGCTTGCCCTGAGCGAGCGGGATCATTGCCGCCCGGACCCGTGACAGGACATGACCGGCGCCTCTGAGCCGCCCGTCTGGTCTGCCGACCGAAGCCCCCCGTTATTTGAGAAGCGCGCAGCGTCACCGCAGAGATGCGGTGCTCCGGCAATTTGTCATGGCTTGATGCGCAGGCCCAGTCGGCCAGCAGCAGTCACTTGACGAGCAGCGATTGGGCCTCATTCACCGCCGGCGCATCATTGGCCGGCGGCAGAATGACATGGACCACCGTGCCTTCTTCCAGCACGCTGTCGATGCGGATCGACCCGCCATGCAGCTCGACCAGGGCGCGCACCAGCGCCAGGCCGAGACCGGCGCCCTGATATTTGCGCTCATAGACATTATCGAGCTGGGCGAAGGGCGTCGTCAGCTTGGCGATATCCTTGGCAGCGATGCCGATACCAGTATCGGCGACGGCGAATTCGACCGAACCATCATCGAGGCGCCGGCTTGAGAGCGTGATGCGACCGCCGGCCGGGGTGAACTTGATGGCATTGCCGAGCAGATGGCCGATTACCCGGCGCAACACCGCTTCATCGGCCACCAGATGCGGCACCTGGATCTGCTGCACCACCGCCAAGGTGAGATTGGCGGCCTCGACCTTCGGGCGGTAGAGCGTCGCCACTTCCTGCAGCAGGATATCGCCGTTGATCTCGCTGATATCGAGCCGCACATGGCCGGCATCGATGCGGGTATAATCGAGAATCTGGTTGATGATGTTGAGGAGATGCCGGCCGCTGTCATGGATGTCGCCGGCATAATTGCGATAGCGGTCATTGCCGAGCGGCCCCAGCAGCTCCTGCTTGATCACCTCCGACATGCCGATGATGGCATTGAGCGGCGTCCGCAGCTCATGGCTCATATTGGCGAGGAACTGGGTCTTGCTGTAATTGGCGAGCTCCGCCTGGCTCTTCGCCGCGCGCAGGGCCTGGTCGGCCAGCACGCTCGCCGTCACGTCGCGCGACACGCCGCGATAGCCGAGGAACGCGCCGTCGGGGCCGAACAGCGGCATGCCACTGACGCTGATATAGATCGGGGTGCCGTCGCGCCGCCGGGTGCGATAGACGTAGTCGCGGAACTGCTTGTAGGCATCGAGAAGGGATTGATGATGCTGCCACTTCTCCGGGTCCGAGAGGCTGTCGCTGGGCGCCTCGCCGCGGCGGCGGCCCTTCATCACATCCAGCCCATAGAGATTGAAGTCGGAGATCCGCTCGGAGACATAAGTGAAGCGGTGGTCGTGGTCGGTTTCCCAGAACCAGTCGGAGGCGGTCTCGCCGAAATCGCGGAAGCGCTGCTCGCTGTCACGCAATTGCGCCTCGACCGCTTCGCGCCGCGCGATGTCCTGGGCGAGCTGGGCGTTGACATGGCGCAGGCCGTCATAGGCGTCCTGCAGGCTGGCGAAGAGCGAGTT
>DATMUQ010000140.1:0-3942 GCA_035563795.1 Terriglobales bacterium
CATAGGGTCCCTTGCGCAGGCTGACTTCCAAGCCGTTGGGATCGGTGCCAAGGACCTGCGGGCCGGCCAGCTCCGATTCCTCGCCGGTCGCCACGGCGAGGGGGCGGGTGTAGCGGCATTCCGGATAATTGCTGCAGCCGATGAAGGCGCCGTTCTTGGCGAGCTTGATGCCGAGTTCGCCAGCCGAACAGGCCGGGCAGGCGCGGGGATTCTTGCCATTGCCGAGATCGGGGAAGAAATGCGGCGCCAGGGCTTCGTTGAGGGCGTCGATGACCACCGAGCGGGTGCCGATGCCCTTGTCGAGGAAGCTGACGGCATCGCTCATCGAGGGCAGCGCACCATCCTCGCCCTCTTCATAGGGCTGATGCAGATGGGCGAAATCGCGCCAGAAATCGCGCAGCACCTGCTTCCAGTCGGCCCGACCGCCGGAAATATCGTCGAGCTTGTCCTCGAGATCGGCGGTGAAGCCATATTGCACATAGCGCTCGAAGAAATTGGTCAGGAAGACGGTGACGATGCGACCGCGATCTTCCGGGATCAGGCGCTTCTTCTCGATCTTCACATAAGCGCGGTCCTCGAGCGTCTGCAGGATCGAGGTATAGGTAGAGGGCCGGCCAATGCCGAGCTCTTCCAGCCGCTTGATGAGGCTCGCCTCACTGTAGCGCGGCGGCGGCTGGGTGAAATGCTGTTCCGGCGTTACCTCGCCTGTCTTGACCCCGTCGCCCTGCTTCAGATTGGGCAAACGCTTGCCGCTATCGTCATCTTCCAGCGGATCGTCGCGGTCTTCCTGGTAGAGCGTCAGGAAACCATCGAACTTCACCACCGAGCCGGTCGCGCGCAGGACCGAGCGCTTGTCGGCGGCTTCCAGATCGATCGCCACCTGGTCGAGCTCGGCGCTTTCCATCTGGCTGGCGAGAGTACGCTTCCAGATCAGCTCATAGAGCCGCTGCTCGTCATTATTGAGATATTGCCGCAGCCGTTCCGGGCGACGGAAAAGATCGGTCGGGCGGATCGCTTCATGGGCTTCCTGCGCATTCTTCGCGGCCGTCCGGTAAACGCGCGGCTGCTGCGGCAGGTAGTTCATGCCGTATTGCTCGGAGATGAGCTTGCGGCTGGCATCGATGGCATCCTGCGATAGGGTCACGCCATCGGTACGCATATAGGTGATGATGCCGACCGTCTCGCCGCCGATATCGACACCTTCATAGAGCCGCTGAGCGACACGCATGGTATGCGCCGCGCCGAAGCCGAGCTTGCGCGAGGCCTCCTGCTGCAGGGTCGAGGTGGTGAAGGGCGGGAAGGGATTGCGCTTGACCGTCTTGCGTTCGACCGCGGAGACGCGGAACGGAAGGCCGTTCTTCACCGTCTGCATCGCCGCCTTGGCACTGGCCTCGTCCTTCAGATCGAACTTGTCGAGCTTGCGGCCATCCAGATGGGTGAGGCGCGCCGTGAAGCTGTTGCCGTCGGCCGACTGGAAGACGGCTTCGATGGTCCAGTATTCGCGCGGCTTGAAGGCTTCGATCTCGGCCTCGCGTTCGCAGACGATGCGCAGCGCCACCGATTGCACACGGCCGGCCGAGCGGCTGCCCGGCAGCTTGCGCCAGAGCACCGGCGAGAGGGTGAAGCCGACGAGATAGTCGAGGGCGCGGCGGGCGAGATAGGCGTCGACCAGTTCCTGGTCGATCTGGCGCGGCTTGGCGATCGCCTCGGTGACGGCGCGCTTGGTGATTTCGTTGAAGGCGACGCGCTCGAACGGCACCTTGGCCAGCGCATTCTTTTCTTTCAGGGCTTCGACGATATGCCAGGAGATCGCTTCACCTTCGCGATCAGGATCGGTTGCGAGGATGAGGCGGTCAGCTTTCTTTACTGCCTGGGCGATCTCGCGCAATTTCTGCGCGCCGCGCCCCTCGGTATCCCAGCTCATCTCGAAATCGGCTTCCGGCCGCACCGATCCATCCTTCGGCGGCAGATCGCGGACATGGCCGAAGCTGGCGAGGACATGATAGTCGCTGCCGAGATACTTATTGATGGTCTTGGCTTTGGCGGGTGACTCGACGACGACGACCTTCATGCGCTCCACGGCTCAAGCTTGTGTATGGTCCGGAAAAGGCACAATTTTTGTCCATTGCACCGTGATCAATCAGCCCGCATCCGCTTGGGAACCAGCCTGTCGGCCAGGTCGTGCCAGGATCACATGATCAGGGATACCCGGTTGCCAGGGTGGCGTTCCAAGCGCCCGGCGAGGTCCAATTCCAACAGGACCATGCCAAGGACGGGGCCAGAGCATTGACACTGGCGCCGGAGTTCGTCAACACCCACTGGACTGGGACCCAGCTGTGACAGAACCGCACGGCGGGCCTGTTCCCCCTCGCTTTCATCCGTATTTTCAATGGCTTGTGGCGCTGTCGTGACGGTCTGCGACGCTCTCACAGAAATGTTAACCGAGTCCGGCTGCACTGCTGCAGGCCGCCTGGAAAGCGGTTGTAAGCCAGGGCCGATCGCTTCCAGTACCTGGGCTGCTTCCTCGACCAGGAGAGCCCCTTCGCGGATCAAATGATTGGTGCCGCGACAGCGGGCATCGAGCGGCGAACCCGGCACGGCCATCACCTCGCGGCCCTGTTCCAGGGCCAGCCGCGCGGTGATGAGGGAGCCGGATTTCAGCGCGGCCTCGACCACCACGACTGCCGCCGAGAGGCCGGAGATGATGCGGTTGCGGCGCGGGAAATGGCGGGCGAGAGGTTCGGTGCCGGGTGGCAGTTCGGCGATGACGAGGCCATCGGTGCCGATACGCTCGAACAGGGCCCCGTTCTCCGGTGGGTAAAGCACATCGATGCCACCGGCAATGACGGCGATGGTACCACCGGCACCCGCGGCTACCGGGTTCTCCTTGCCCATATCCAGCGCCTGCAGGGCGCCGAGATGGGCGGCACTATCGATGCCGCGCGCCAGGCCGGAAACCACCACGATACCGGCGGCGGCGAGGTCGCGCGCCATATCGGTGGCGATCTTGCGGCCATTGGCAGAGGCATTGCGGGCGCCGACCAAGGCAATCTGCGGCTGATCAAGCAGCTCGGCGCAGCCGCGCAGGGTGATCGCCAGCGGGGCGTCCTCAATGGCGGCGAGGGCCGCGGGGTAGTCGGCATCACCGATCACCATCAAACGGGCGCCCAGCGTCGCGAGTCGCGCCAGTTCGGCCTCGGCCTTGGCGGGCGGGCAGGAGCGCAAAGGTGCGCGCCCGGCCTTGCGGGCGAGTTCGGGCAGGGCTGCCAAAGCGGCGGTGGCACTGCCGAAACGGGCGATGAGATCGCGGCCGGTGATCGGGCCGATCCCCTCGCTGCGGGCCAGGCGCAGCCGGTCGAAGCGTTCCTGATCGGTGAGGGATGCGGCAGGTTTGGGTTCAGCAGTCATCATCCTAAGCTAGAGATGCTGCCGGTCGATTTCAACTGGCGGCGGTACCGCTGCCATTGATGCTGGGATTGACGGGGGCGGCCGGCTTCTTGCGGCCGATCTTCGGCTCGGTGCCGCTCAGCAGGCGGCCGATATTCTCGTGGTGGCGCAGCCAGACCAGGATCGCCGCCAGTGTCGCCAGCAGAATCTGGCCCCAGGTGCCGAGGAAATAGGCATAGAACGGCGCCAAAGCGAAGGCCAGCAGAGCCGAGAGCGAGGAATAGCGGAACAGGAAGGCGGCGACGAGCCAGGTGAGGCAAGCGGCGACGCCCACCATCCAGTTGACCGCCAGCAGGGTGCCAAGCCCGGTCGCAACGCCCTTGCCGCCTTTGAACTTCAGCCAGACCGGGAACAGGTGGCCAACGATGGCGGCGGCACCGGCGAGCACCGAGAGGGAGACAGAAGTGGTAATGGCGACCGCATCGGCCGGGCTGGCCGTGGTCTGGGTGGCGGCGGCAGCGGCTGGCAGCAGAATAGGGGTGAGCGCCCTGGCGA
>DATMUQ010000141.1:0-7325 GCA_035563795.1 Terriglobales bacterium
CGCGCCATCGATCTGGGTCGAGACGACTTTGAGGTCGCAGCCGAGGGCGCCCAGGCGATCGGCCCAGCCGGATGGCAGGCCGTCATCTGAGATGATCTTCAGTTCGCGGGCGAGCGGGGCGACCATATAGGTCAGGCGCTGGCCGAACTTGCTGGAATCGGCGAGCAAAGTCGCGGTCGCGGCGCGGCTCAGCATCTTCTCGTTCAAGCGCGCTTCTGATTCATCGAGGCTGTAGATGCAGCCGTCATCGGCGATGGCCCCGGCGCCGAGGAAGAGGTTGTCGAACCACAGGCGCTCCAGCATCGCTTCGGCGACGCCGCCGGTCACCGAGGCATTTTCCGGCCGTAACTGGCCGCCGAGCATGGTGATTTTCAGCTGCGGCACATCCATCAGCACTTGCGCCACGGTCAGGCAATTGGTGAAGACGGCGAGCGGCATAGGATTGAGGCGCAATTGCCGCGCGACCTGCAGCACCGTGGTGCCGGCATCGAGGAAGATCGCGGCATTGGGGCGGATCATCTCGAAAGCGGCGGCGGCGATGGCGCGCTTGGCGAACAGGTTCTGCTTTTCGCGCAGCTCGAAGGCGACTTCGGTCCCGGAGGTGGTGGCGATCCGGGCACTGCCGTGATCGCGGCTGACAACACCTTCCTCCTCCAGCACCTGCAGGTCGCGGCGGATCGTTGCCAGCGAGGCGCCGACGGAATCGGCGATCGCCTGAATCGAGCTGGTGCCGTGCTTGTAGAGGTGCTCGCGGATGGCGGAGAGACGGTCGTTTTTCATGCCGGGCCTGACGGTGAGCCTGCTTGGAGGCTGATTTTTTTTGCCGATATGGCTTAATTTCGATCATATTTTGCGCCAGAAAAGATCAGTGTCAATCAAAAATATGATTGATTATGATTTATTTTCGGCGCTAGCCTGGGACATTCCGTGCTTGGACCCAGACAGGACCCGATCGATGACCCAACCCGCCTCCCGCAGCCCACAGTCCCTGCTGGCCCTCGGACCGTCCCGGCAATCCGGCCGCCCAAGCGGGATCACCTCGGTCTGTTCGGCGCATCCTTTGGTGATCGAGGCCGCGCTGGCAGGTGGCCTGATGCGCGATCGTCAGCGTGGCGGCACTTCGGGCGCGGTGCTGATCGAGGCGACCTGCAACCAGGTCAACCAGGAAGGTGGCTATACCGGCATGACGCCGGCCGACTTCCGCAGCTTCGTCCTCGATATCGCCCAGCGCCTCGGCTTCGATCCGACGCAATTGATCCTCGGCGGCGATCATCTCGGCCCCAATCCCTGGCGGCATCTGCCGGCTGAAGAGGCTATGGCGCGGGCTAGCGCGATGATCGATGCCTATGTGCGCGCCGGCTTTGCCAAGATCCATCTCGATGCCAGCATGGCCTGCCAGGGCGAGCGTGAACCGCTGGCGACCGAGCTGATCGCCGAACGTGCTGCCACTCTGGCCGCCATCGCCGAGCGCGCGGCAGAAGCAGCCGGTGTGCCCAAGCCGGTCTATGTCATCGGCACCGAGGTGCCGATTCCCGGTGGCGCGATGGAAGAGCTCACCAGCCTGCAGGTGACGAAGCCGGCGGCGGCGACAGAGACCATCGAGGCGCATCGCCGGGCCTTCGCCGCGCGAGGGCTGGATGCCGCTTTCGAGCGGGTCATCGGTCTCGTCGTGCAGCCCGGTGTCGAATTCGGCAATGCCAATGTCATCCGCTATGAACGCGACAAGGCGCAGGATCTGGGCCGGGTTCTTGAACAGATGCCGCAACTGGTCTTCGAGGCGCATTCAACCGATTACCAGCCGCAGCCTTATCTGGCGGAGCTGGTGCAGGACGGTTTCGCCATCCTGAAAGTAGGTCCCGCGCTGACTTTCGCTTTGCGCGAGGCGTTCTACGGGCTCGATCTCATCGCCAGCAATCTCGACGGCGCACCGGTCAATGACGGCGTGCAGGCGGTGATGGAACGGCTGATGCTGCAGCAGCCGGGAAATTGGGAGAAGTACTATCACGGCAGCGAGGCAGAGCGCCGCGTGCTGCGCCATTTCAGCTATAGCGACCGCATCCGTTATTACTGGCCGCAGCCGCAGGCGGTGCAGGCGATCGAGCGCCTGCATGCACGATTGGGCGACAAGCCGATCCCAGAGACACTGGTCAGCCAGTATCTCGCGATGCTCTATCCCAAGGTGGCGTCAGGCGCCGTGAAGCCGACTGCGCAACATCTGCTGATCGCCGCGGTCGACCAGGTCCTCGCCGATTATGCCAGCGCCTGCCAGCCGCTGAACTGAGCGACGGAAGGCCCTCCCGGTCAGCGGTGATCGAACAGCCGGGCGGCCCGATCGCCGATCGCCTGAATCAGCGAGACGAGCAGGATGAGCACGATGATGACGGCGATCATTACGCCGGTCTCAAACCGCTGATAGCCATAGCGGATGGCAAGGTCGCCGAGGCCGCCGGCGCCGACCGCGCCGGCCATGGCCGAGGCGCCGATCAACAGGACGAGCGTGACGGTGAAGCCCGCCACCAGGCTGGGCAGGGATTCCGGCACGAGCACTTCGCGGATGATGGTCCAGCGATTGCCGCCCATCGCGCGCACCGCATCGATCAGGTTGTTGTCGACCTCGCGCAAGGCGACCTCGGCGACGCGGCCGAAATAGGGAATGGCGGAGATGGTGAGCGGCACGATCGCCGCCGCCGTGCCGATTGAGGTGCCGACGATCAGGCGTGTCAGCGGGATGAGCGCCACCAGCAGGATGATGAAGGGCAGTGAGCGGAAGGCATTGACCACCGCACCCAGGATGCGGTTGAGCCAGGGCTTCGGCCAGATGCCGTCGGGCGAGGTCGCTACCAGGATGAGGCCAAGCGGCAGGCCGAAAAGAAAGCCAAGCGCACCCGAGGAGAAGGTCATCGCCAGGGTCTGCCAAAGGGCATTCAATAAGGCGGTGTAGGGCAGGTTGAATGACATCAGATGGTCTCCAGGCCGAGCTGGGCTGCCGCCAGCAGGCGCTTGGTCAAATCGGATTGCGGATCGGCAAAGACCCGGTCGGTCGGCCCTTCCTCGACGATGCGGCCATGATCGAGCACGATGACACGGTCGCTGATCGCGCGGATGACGGCCATCTCATGGGTAATCAGCAGGATGGTGACGCCGAGCTTGCGGTTTATGTCCTTGAGCAAAGCGAGGATCGAGGTCGTCGTCTCCGGATCGAGCGCTGAGGTGGCTTCGTCGGAGAGGAGCAAGGCAGGTTCCGCCGCCAGGGCACGGGCGATGCCGACGCGCTGCTTCTGGCCGCCGGAGAGTTGCGCCGGATAGGCATCGGCCTTGGTCTCGAGGCCGACCAGCGACAGGAGCTCGGTGACCCGCGTCTTGCGTTCAGCGCGGCCGCGACCGGCGATCTTCAGCGGCAAGGCGATATTGTCGGCCACTGTCTTGGCCGAGAGCAGGTTGAACTGCTGGAACACCATGCCGATCCGGCCGCGGACCTTCTGCAATGCGCGCTCGCCGAGCGGGACGATATCCTGCAGCTGATCGTCCGGGCCCAGGATATCGATGCGGCCGGAATCGGGTTTCTCCAGCCCGTTGATGCAGCGGATCAAGGTCGATTTGCCGGCGCCACTGCGGCCGATGATGCCGAGGACCTCGCCGCGCCGGATGTCGAGCGAGATATCGGCGATGGCGGCATGGCTGCCGAAGCGTTTGCTGACATGGGCGAGGCGCAGCATGGGCGCGGTGGCCGGAGCAAGTGAATTCATAACCATTCCATGTAATTCAAAAGGACCATGCATCCTTTCCGATGCATGGTCCCGTTGTATTGGGTAGAGGGAGGCAGGCTTACCAGGCCGGCAGGGCGGTGCCCTTATAGACCTTGGCCAGGGTCTCCTTCACCGTATCGTTCTGATAGGCGGCGACCAGGGTCTTGACCCAAGGCTTGTTCTCGTCGCCCTGTTTCACGGCGATGAAGTTGCGATAGGGATTATCGGCGACCGGCTCGGTGGCGATGCGGTCCTGCTGGGTCAGGTTCGACTTGATGGCCCAGTCGGTATTCACCACCGCGGCACTGAGATCGTCGATCGAACGACCGACGATGCCGGCATCGAGTTCCTTGATCTCGACTTTCTTCGGATTCTCGATGATATCGGCGGTGGTGGCGAGGATGCCGGCATCCGGCTTCAGCTTGATGATGCCCTGCGATTGCAGCAGGTTCAGTGCGCGGCCTTCATTGCTGGGATCATTCGGCACGCCGATGACGGCACCTTCCGGCAAATCGGCAACGGCATGCACCTTCTTCGAATAAAAGCCGATCGGCCAGACAGCGGTATAGCCCACCGGCACGATGTGATAGCCGCGGGTCTTGATCTGGTTGTCGAGATAGGGCTTGTGCTGGAAGGCATTGGCGTCGAGCTCGCCATTTTCCAGCGCCTCATTCGGCTGGGTGTAATCGTTGAAGGCGGTCAGCTTGATGGTCAGGCCATGCTCCGCCGCTACCTTCGAGACCACGGCCCAGACATCTTCGTCCTCGGCGCTCATGATGCCGACGCGGATCGTCTGATCGGCAAAGGCCGGGCCGGCGGCCAGAACCGGCAAGGCTACGAGACCAGCGGCGAGCAGCAGGCGGCGGGTAAACTGGAAGGACACGGTTGATCTCCAATGATCTGTTCGGGATGGGTTTGCAGCCTTGCCGCCTTACGTGACGGCCAAGCCAAACGTGCCTTCATAATCTCTAGTCAGGAGATAGAGTAAACCGAGCAATTTTTATCGAGACACAAGAAAAACTTGCGGGCGAGAAAAACGCGCGGGCAAGGGACCACTGACCTCATAAGGAGGTGCCGGTTGTCCTTGTCAGTTCGTCGGGAAGAATTGGTTCGCCGGTCGCACCAGGCCGAGATGGTCGCGCAAGGTGGGGCCGGTATAGTCGCGGCGGAACAGGCCGCGGCGCTGCAACGCGGGGATGACTTTGTCGACGAAGGCATCGAGCCCACCGGGCAGCCAGGGGAACATCACGTTGAAGCCGTCGGATCCCTCTTCGACCAGCCATTGCTCCATCTCATCGGCAATGGTCTTGGCGGTGCCGACGAAAGCGAGACCGGAATAGCTGCCGGCCTTTTGCGCCAGTTGGCGGATGGTGAGGTTCTCGCTGCGGGCGAGGTGGACCATGCGTTCGCGCGCACTCTTGCTGGCATTGGTCTCGGGAATATCCGGCAGCGGGCCGTCCGGATCGAAGCCGGAGACATCGTATCCCAGCATGCCGTTCAGCGAGCCGATGCCGTTATCGTAATGCACGAGGCTGTCGAGCTTGGCGCGGATCGCCTGGGCTTCCGCCACCGTCTCGCCGACCACCACGAAGGCAGCGGGCAGGATCTTCAGCGCATCGGGGCGGCGGCCGACCTTCTGCATGCGTTGCTTGATATCGGCATAGAAGGCCTTGCCGGCGGCGAGATTGGCTTCGGCACCGAAGATCACTTCGGCGGTCTCCGCCGCAAGCTGCCGCCCTGCATCGGAGGCGCCGGCCTGCACGATGACCGGCCAGCCCTGGATCGGCCGGGCGATATTGAGCGGGCCGCGCACATTGAGCTGCGGCCCCTTGTGATTGAGCACATGCATGCGCGCGGGATCGAAATAGAGCCCGGCCTCCACATCGCGGGGAAAGGCGTCGTCGGCAAAGCTGTCCCACAACCCAGTGACGACGTCGTAGAATTCCCGCGCCCTGACATAGCGCGCGTCATGTTCCATCTGGTCGTCGTAGCCGAAATTGAGCGCGGCATCGGGATTGGCGGTGGTGACGATGTTCCAGCCGGCACGACCGCCGCTGATATGGTCCAGCGAGGCGAAACGCCGGGCGATGTGATAGGGCTCGTCGAAAGTGGTGGAGGCGGTGGCGACGAGGCCGATGCGCTCGGTCGCACCGGCTAGGGCGGAGAGAAGCGTGAAAGGCTCGTAGGAGGTCACCGTATGGCTGCGCTTCAAGGCCGCGATCGGCATGTTGAGCACGGCCAGATGATCGGCCATGAAGAAGGCGTCGAATTTCGCCGCTTCCAGGCGCTGCGCAAAATGGCGCAGATGGGCGAAGTTGAAATTGGCATCGGGATAGGCGCCGGGATAGCGCCAGGCACCGGTATGGATACTGACCGGGCGCATGAAGGCCCCGAGATGCAATTGACGCGACTGAGCCATCATTCCTCCCGATATCTGCGCCGGACAGACGAGCCAAAGGTAGATTGGCATCCCGCGGAAAGAGGGCAAGCCGAATTTTTCTTCCGCTGACAGGCATTCATGCACAAGACAGATGCGAAAACGCCACACTAATCAGCACGAAGGGTGGGGGCTTTGGCCTGCCAAGCCCGGCTTGTGCCTGCGCGAGTGAAACTCGATTGCGTGCGGCGGTTCGGTTGCGTTCTATCGCCATCAGGTACGGCGAAGCCAACTTCGCCAGAACAATCGACCAGGTAGAGCCATGACCAAGCAGCGACCGATCCAGATCGATCGGCACCCGAACGCCGATTAGGAGACCGAACAGGCCATCCTCAGGGTCCAGCGCGCGCTCTGCCTGATGAACGCACCGCATAGCTATCGCCTGTTCGATGCCGCTACACTCATGCGCCAAGCGGCACGCGTGGCCGGTGCAGTCCGTGACGACGGTATCGCAGAGACAGATGCGGAACGCGAGGCCGCCGCGTCTGACAAGGCTGCCGGGAAGCCGCGCAGCATCGGTTGAGGGTTATCGCAGCAGGAAGCGATCCTGTTCTGCCGCAGTGACCAAGCTGCGTTCCTGCAGATCGATGAGATGCGCCAGCACCGACTGGGCCGCAGCCGCATGCAGATGCAGCGGCACATCCCGATAGAGGCGGGCGACGATGGTCGGGATGGTATCGAGGCCGGCGTGCAGGCAGGCGATGATATCGGCTTCGCGTCGGCGGCGGTGGCGGATCAAGGCCGTCACGAATTCGTGCGGCTGCTCGATCGGTGCGCCATGGGTCGGATAATAGATCCGCTCATCGCGCGTCAGCAGCCGTTCCAGGTTGCTGATATAGGCGCCCATATGGCCATGCGGCGGCACCACGACGCTGGTCGACCAGCCCATCACATGATCGCCGGTGAAGAGGGCGGCTTCTTCCGAGAGGGCAAAGCAAAGATGGTTGGCGAGATGGCCGGGCGTGTGGAGCGTTTCCAGGCGCCAGCCGGAGCCTGCCAAGACATCGCCGTCATGCAGGCGATTATCCGGCATGAAGGTCTCGTCGGCGCCGGCTTCGGTGGGCTCGCTCTCATGCCCCGGATGCGGCCCGAAACCATAGGTCGGGGCGCCGACCGCCTGCTGGAAGGCGCGCGCTCCGCCG
>DATMUQ010000142.1:0-4834 GCA_035563795.1 Terriglobales bacterium
CCTCCAGCCAATCGGCCTTGTTCGGCTTATAGGCGGCGGAGCCTTCGAACTCGCTTTCGAGATGATGCTGGAAGCCCTGCATGATGCTGTCGACATCGGCCTGGGTCAGCGCGCCGTCCTGCACCAGGCGATCGGCATAGATCGCGCGGGTGGTCGGGCGCACGCCGATCTGGCGGTACATCAGCGGCTGGGTGAAAGCGGGCTCGTCGCTCTCGTTATGGCCGTAACGGCGATAGCAGAACATGTCGATGACGACATCGCGCTTGAATTCCTGACGGAATTCCATGGCGAGGCCACAGCAGAACAGCACCGCCTCGGGATCATCGCCATTCACATGCAGGATCGGTGCCTGCACACCCTTGGCGATATCCGAGCAATAGGGGCCCGAGCGCGACGCCACCGGATTCGTGGTGAAGCCGATCTGGTTGTTGATGATGAAATGGATGGTACCGCCGGTCCGATAGCCGTTGAGCTCGGAGAGATCGAGCGATTCCGGCACCAGGCCCTGGCCGGCGAAAGCGGCATCCCCATGAATCAGCAGGCCCATGACCTGTTCGCGATTCTTGTCGCCGCGCTGGCGCTGCTTCGCCCGGACCTTGCCCAGCACCACGGTATTGACCGCTTCGAGATGCGAGGGATTGGCATTGAGCGAGAGATGGACGATGCGGCCGTCGAATTCGCGATCGGCCGAAGTACCGAGATGGTATTTGACGTCGGCCGAGCCCTGCACGTCTTCCGGATTGGCGGAGTTGCCCTGGAATTCCGAGAAGATCGCCGTGAAGGGCTTGTTCATGAAGTTGGTCAGCATGTTGAGGCGGCCGCGATGGGCCATGCCGACGACGACTTCCTTGAGGCCGAGCTGGCTGCCGCGCTTGATCACCTGCTCGAGGGCCGGGATCATGGTCTCGCCACCGTCGAGGCCGAAGCGCTTGGTGCCGGTGAACTTCTTGTCGAGGAAGCGCTCGAACATCTCGGCCGCGGTCAGGCGTTCGAGGATGGCGCGCTTGCCACGCGAGGTGAATTCGCGCTGGGCGCGGCTGCCCTCGATGCGGTTCTGCAGCCAGGCCTTCTGATCGGGGTTCTCGATATGCATGTATTCGATGCCGATCGAGCCGCAATAGGTCTGGCGCACGGCATGAACGATCTGCCGCAACGTGGCGCTCTCATAGCCAAAAGCGTTGTCGACGAAGATCTCGCGGTCCATATCGGCTTCGGAAAAGCCGTAGGTCCGGGGATCGAGCTCGGCATGCTTGCCACGCGGCTTCAATTCCAGGGGATCGAGGCTGGCTTCGAGATGGCCGCGCACCCGGTAGGCGCGGATCAGCATCATCGCTCGCAAGCTGTCGAGCGCCGCCTTCTGGCGATCGCGCGCGGTCGAGCGCGGACGGGCGGTATCGGTAGCGACCGCCGCCTCTTCGTCATGGCCGTTGGTGATTTCGACTTCGCGGTCGCGCGGCGACCAACTGGCCCCGCGGATGTCCTGCAGCACGGTGGCTGCGTCATCGCGCAAGTCTTCGAAGAAGCTGCGCCAGGACGGATCGACCGACGCGGCGTTCTGCAGATATTTGGCGTAGAGTTCTTCGATGAAGGGGGCGTTGGGGCCAGAGAGGAAACTGGTCTGATCCATGATGCGGTCACTCTTTGTCAGCCGGAGCCGCGATCGGGCAGCGGCCCTGTCGATTCCCCTGTGACGATCCTGCAACCAAGAGTGTTAACATTCTGTCGCCAGTTAAAGCATTCTGGCCGTCAACGAACCCTGATCTGCAGGTTGCGGAAAGCCGACCCGATCGGCGGCATCCCGCGGCACTTTCCTTCCTCCCGATGCGCCGGCCGCGCAACCCTTTTTTTGAAGGGCGCGCGGCCGATTCACCGGTTGATCTTCTAACTAGGGATTATTTCCCCATTGCCTTCAGCATGGTGCTGCCGAGGCTGGCGGGCGAATCCGCCACCATGATACCGGCCGAGCGCATGGCTTCGATCTTGTCGCCAGCGCCGCCCTTGCCACCAGAGATGATGGCACCGGCATGGCCCATGCGACGGCCCGGAGGGGCCGTGACGCCGGCGATGAAACCGACCACCGGCTTTTTCTTCTTCGAGGCCTTGAGGAAGGCCGCGGCGTCCTCTTCGGCATTGCCGCCGATTTCGCCGATCATGACGATGCCCTGGGTCTCATCATCGCCGAGGAACATCTCCAGGCAGTCGACGAAGTTGGTGCCATTGACGGGATCGCCGCCGATGCCGATGCAGGTAGTCTGGCCGAGGCCGGCCGCCGTGGTCTGCGCGACAGCTTCATAAGTCAGCGTGCCGGAACGCGACACGATGCCGATCTTGCCGCGGCTGTGGATATGGCCCGGCATGATGCCGATCTTGCATTCACCCGGCGTGATGACGCCGGGGCAGTTCGGACCAATGAGACGCGTCTTGGTGCCGGAAAGGCCGCGCTTGGCGCGCACCATGTCGATGACCGGAATGCCTTCGGTGATGCAGACCACCAGCTCGATGCCGGCTTCCGCTGCTTCGAGAATGGCATCGGCCGCGAAGGGAGGCGGCACATAGATGACGCTGGCATTGGCGCCGGTCTTGGAGACCGCAGCAGCGACAGTATCAAACACCGGCAGGTCGAGATGCTTGGTGCCACCCTTGCCCGGGGTCACACCGCCAACCATGCGGGTGCCATAGGCGATTGCCTGTTCGGAATGGAAGGTGCCTTGCGAGCCGGTGAAGCCCTGGCAGATGACCTTCGTGTCCTTGTTGACGAGAACGGCCATTACCTCAAGCCTCCTTCACCGCTTTGACGACTTTTTCCGCCGCATCGGCCAGGTTGTCCGCCGAGAGAATCGGCAGGCCGGATTGCGACAGGATCTTCTTGCCCAATTCCACATTGGTGCCTTCGAGACGCACCACCAGGGGCACATGCAGGCTGACCTCACGCGCCGCCGCAACGACGCCTTCGGCGATTACGTCACAGCGCATGATGCCGCCGAAGATGTTGACCAGGATGCCTTCGACATTGGGATCGCTGAGAATGATCTTGAAGGCCGTGGTGACGCGTTCCTTGGTGGCACCGCCACCGACATCGAGGAAGTTCGCCGGCGCGCCGCCATAGAGCTTGATGATGTCCATCGTCGCCATGGCGAGACCGGCGCCATTGACCATGCAGCCGATATTGCCGTCGAGCTTGATGTAGTTGAGGCTGTGCTTGGCGGCTTCGAGCTCCGCCGGATCCTCTTCGTCTTCATCGCGCAGCTCTTCGACGTCCTTGTGACGGAACAGCGCATTGTCGTCGAAATTGACCTTGGCATCGAGCGCCAGCACGTCGCCGGCACCGGTCACCACCAGCGGGTTGATCTCGACGATCGAGCAATCGAGCTCGATGAAAGCCTTGTACATGGCAGTGATGAACTTGATCGCCGAGGCGATCTGGTTGCCTTCGAGGCCGAGGCCGAAGGCGACTTCACGGGCATGGAAGGGCTGAATACCGGTGGCAGGATCGATCGCCACCTTGATGATCTTCTCCGGCGTCTTCGCCGCGACTTCCTCGATCTCCATGCCGCCTTCGGAGGAGGCCATGATGGTGATGCGCGAAGTGGCGCGATCAACCAGCATGCCGAGATAGAGCTCGCGCTTAATGTCGCAACCGCCTTCGACATAGATGCGCTTCACCAGCTTGCCGGCCGGGCCGGTCTGATGGGTGACCAGGGTCATGCCGAGCATTTTCTGGGCGGCCTCGCGCACGTCATCGATCGACTTGACGACCTTGACGCCGCCGGCCTTGCCGCGGCCACCGGCATGGATCTGGGCTTTCACCACCCAAACCGATCCCGCCAATTTGCGGGCCGCATCAACCGCCTCTTCAGGCGAATAGGCGACGTGTCCCTGGGGGACGGCGACACCGAATTTTCCAAGGAGAGCCTTGGCCTGGTATTCGTGAATATTCATGCTCGGCTACCGTTATGTTGCCAATCAGAAGGGCTGGTTGCGCTGCGCAACGAAGGATGGAGAAACAAAGCGCCAGATTTGATGAAAAAATTGTGAAGAAAGCCCGTTGCGGAGATAGAGGGACGTCAGGCAAGGGGACATTTCGACGGGGCGCTCCAAAAACAAAGCGGGCGACAGCGACAGCCAACGAGTTGCTGTGGTGCAGCAATTCGTACTCTATCACCTTCCAGGGCGGGTTCAAGCCAATTGAACTTCAAACCGCCGGGGAGGAGACAGGGCTGTCGCCGTCGCAGGCCTTTGCGCTAGGCGCAGATCTGGTCCGCAATTAATGCCGCAGACCAGATATATATTAAGAAAGGCGTGCTTACTTCTTCGCAGCCTTCTTCTTGGCGGCCGGCTTCTTCGCAGCCTTCTTCGCAGCCTTCTTGGCAGCCGGCTTCTTCGCGGCGGCCTTCTTGGCGGCAGGCTTCTTCGCAGCCTTCTTGGCGGCCGGCTTCTTCGCGGCCTTCTTGGCGGCCTTCTTCGCGGCCAACAGGATGGTCTCAGTCATTTACTTCTCTCCTCTTTGAAGCTTCCTCACCACAGCGATGAGGCCCCTAACGGCCTCGACCGATTTGTTGAACTCGGTCTTTTCAGCCTTGTTCAACTCGATCTCGACCACTCTCTCCACGCCGTCTGCGCCGATCACGACCGGCACGCCGACATAGAGCCCTTTAACCCCGTACTGGCCTTCCAAATAGGCGGCGCAGGGCAGCACCCGCTTCTGATCCTTGAGATAGGCTTCCGCCATCTGGATCGCGGCCGCGGCCGGGGCATAGAATGCGGACCCGGTCTTGAGAAGGCCGACGATCTCGGCGCCACCGTCACGGGTGCGCTGCACGATCTGGTCGAGCTT
>DATMUQ010000143.1:0-3432 GCA_035563795.1 Terriglobales bacterium
GCGGCTGGTGCAGTTCCTGATGCAGGACCCGCAAGTCCTCCTCTATCACAACGAGCCGATCTACATGGACGGCAAGCTCACAGGCTTCATCACCTCAGCCAACTACGCGCATACTTTGGGGGCAGCGATCGGCATGGGCTATGTCACGCATGAGAGCGGGGTGACGCCGGAGCTGATTGCCAGAGCCAAGTTCGAGATCGATGTCGCCGGCAAGAAATACACGGCCAAGGCCAGCCTCAAGCCGTTCCACGACCCGAGCAGCGCTCGGATGAAGGTGTGAGAGAAGGAGCTTGGTAGGTACAACCGCCCCCTCGCCCTAACCCTCTCCCCGCCTACGACAAATGTCGGCCTGCGCCGACGGGGGCGGGGCGAGGGAGTTACCTACAGAATTTGTAATCTCCTTCTCCCCTCTGGGGAGAAGGTCGGGATGAGGGGCAACATGGATCCAATGCGTAGATCTGAGCTTGATCACCGCTCCAGCGGCACCACCGAGATGCTGTTGAAGGGCGAGCCTTCGACCACCTTGGTCGACCAGGCAAGATAGATCAGCACATTCTTCTGCTTGTCGTGGAAGCGGGTGATGCGCAGGCTCTTGAAGATCGCCGAGGTGCGCTCCGAGAAGATCACCTCGCCATCCTCGCTTTCATTGATCTTGCCGGTGATTTTCGGCGCACCAACGGCACGGCAAGCAATGGAGAAGCGGCTGGGATCCTCGGCGAGGCCGACGGCGCCTTTCCAGCCACCGGTCTCCGCCCGGCTGATATAGCAGGAGACACCGTCAACCGCCGGATCGTCGAAGCGATCGACCACCACCTTGTCGTTCGGCGAGGTGAGGTGAAAGGTTGTCGAGACTGAGCCGATCCGCTCCTGGGCACCGGCCCCCGCGGTCAACAGCAGGAAAAAGACTAAGAGGACAGGCAGGCGGCGCATCCGGCTTCTCCGATCACGGTAGCAATACGCCTGATATATGTAATTGCTGCTGCCGAATACCAGGGGAAGATCACCCGATCGATATGTGCAAATTGGCATCGGCAAGGATAGAGAGGCCGACATAGATCAAAACGAGTGTCCCCTGGCCGATATAACCAAGAACCGTCGCCACGGGGTCATCGGGCTGTGGCAGGGCCTCCGGTAGCCGGCTGGAAACGGTGGTATATTTGCGTGCCGCCATATTGCCGCGGGCAGCTGCCTGGTCGCACCAGGGCTGGCCATCCTTCACCGAGCGCGTCGTCCCTGCCCCACCTTTTATGTAACCAGGGCCCTGCATGTAATAGAGGCAGAGCGCCAGCGCGCCATTCTCGTCACCAGCTGCGGCGGCGCGGTGGAAGTAATGCAAGGCGGCAACCGTATCGCGTTCCCGTCTTGCCGGCGCCATCAGCTCCGCCGGGGATTGCGGCGCCTGGGCCGGGACGGGTGCAACACCCGCGAGATAAACTTCGCCGATCATGGCCCAGATCGCCGGCCGCTCCTGCGCCTCGGCGGCACGCAGCCAGCGCCAGCCACGCGCCGCGTTCCGCCATTGCCCGTCACCAGCGAAATAACTTTCCGCCAATGTTACCTGCGCCTCACCCAGCCCCTGCTCAGCCGCCTGGTGCAGCCAGTAATCGGCCAGATCGTCATCCTGCGACACGACAGCCCCGCGGTGATAGAGCTGCGCCAGTTGCAGCTGGGCAATGGCATTTCCTTGTGCCGCCGCGGTGCGGAAGGCCGTCACCATGGCATCGTATTTGTGCTGTGCGCGATAATCGACGGCAGCAGCAAGTTCCGGCGCCTGCAACGCCTCGTCGACTGCCGCCTGCGACATCGGTGCGATCGGATGGTTGTCATCGGCCGCGATGACGGCAAGCGCGGTCGGGTCGGGCTGATCATTGCCGGAGGCACAGCCAGCCAGGAGAAGACCGGCAGCGACGAGCAGCAGGCCCAGGCCTGCCGGCCGCATGCGCTGACACCCTGTCATCGTCCCCGACATCATCCCGTCGATTCCCACCTTGACGTGCGAAGGCTAGCGCTGCGCTTCGCTGAAGGAAAGCGGGTGCTGAAGGTTGCAGAGATCGGGACTCCGCCTGGGCGCCACATATCTGGCTAGGCCCAGCGACAGTAAATCAGAGGCTTACCGAGCAATCTTATGAATACGGACGAGATGCTTGGCAGCGGTGGCGCGAATATTTTTTGTGCGATGCCCCCTTCTCTATCTCAAGGAGAAGGTATCGGGCTCGCAGCTCGTATGACGGAAAGAGCTCTCTCGCCGGCTGGCGAGAGAGCTCCTGATCCGAAAGTCCGCAGATCGTGATCAGTATTCGCTGAAGACCTCACGGAAGATCTTGTACATCTCGTCGATATGGCTCTTCTCCGCGACCAAAGCGGGCGCGCAGATGCCGGCATCGCCGGTGAACTTGATGTGCAGGCCTTTGTTGAACAGCCGCTTGGTGGCGTCATAGCCACGGAGGCCCGGCTTCGAGGCCGGTGCCAGATCAATGCCGCAGAGAAGACCGTAGCCGCGCACATCCGTGACCGCCTTGACGT
Source organism: Terriglobales bacterium (assembly GCA_035563795.1). Taxonomy (GTDB): domain Bacteria; phylum Pseudomonadota; class Alphaproteobacteria; order Dongiales; family Dongiaceae; genus Dongia_B. The sequence goes on from DATMUQ010000143.1 coordinate 2,524, forward strand.
CCTTCAAGGCATACATGCGATCGAGGAAATAGTCCGAGAGCTCCGCGGCGCGTTCGAACAGTCCTTCCTTTTCGTAGACCTGCAAGGCGGCGATACCGGCGGCACAGGCGGCCGGATGGGCCGAATAGGTATACCCATGGAAGAATTCCACGGCGCCATCGGCGGCGGCACCGATGACGGTATTGTAGATCTTGTCGCTGACGGCGACGGCACCCATCGGCATTGCGCCATTAGTCAGCGCCTTCGCCATGGTGATCATATCCGGCACGACATCGAAGCTCTGCGAGGCGAAGGCCTTGCCGGTGCGACCAAAGCCGGTGATCACTTCGTCGAAGACCAGCAGGATGCCGTTCTTGTCGCAGATCTCGCGCAGGCGCTTGAGATAACCCTTGGGCGGGATGAGAACGCCGGTTGAGCCGGCGATCGGCTCGACGAAGCAGGCGGCGATGGAACGCGGGCCGTTCATGTCAACGAAGCGCTGCAGATCCTCTGCCAGCTCAACGCCGGTCGCCGGCTCACCCCGGGCGAAACGGTTTTCCGGCAGCCAGGTATGGCGGAGATGGACGACGCCCGGCATCACTGCACCGAAGGCCTCGCGGTTGCGCACCATGCCGCTCAGCGACACACCGCCGATATTGACGCCGTGATAGGCACGCTCGCGGCTGACGAAGCGGGTGCGCTGGCCTTCACCATTGGCCACGTGATAGGCGAGCGCGATCTTGATGGCGCTTTCCACCGCTTCCGAGCCGGAATTGCAGAAGAAGACGTAATTGAGGTCACCCGGGGTGATCTTCGCCACCATGCGGGCAAGCTCGAAGGAGCTGGGATGACCGGTCTGGAAATGCGGCGTGTAGTCGAGCTCCTGCATCTGTGCGGTCACCGCATCGACGATCTCCTTGCGGCCATGAC
>DATMUQ010000144.1:0-6073 GCA_035563795.1 Terriglobales bacterium
CGTTATTGCTGCCGCTGTTATCCGAAGCGTGGCTGCCGCCCTGGGAGTTGTCACCCTGGTCGTTGCCACCGCCACTGTTATCCGAAGCGTGGCTGCCGCCCTGGGAATTGTCGCCCTGGTCGTTATTGCTGCCGCTGTTATCCGAAGCGTGGCTGCCGCCCTGGGAGTTGTTGCCCTGGTCGTTGCCGCCGCCGCTGTTATCGGAAGCGTGGCTGCCACCCTGGGAGTTGTTGCCCTGGTTGTTGCTGCCGCCGGCATTGTCAGAAGCATGGTTGTCAGATGGTGGATTGTCGTCCGGCAGGTTGTGGCTCGGTGTGTTGTCGACCGGGAGCTGGCCGCTGGACGGGGGCGGCGTGGTTTCGCCGGCCGGCGTGCGCTGCAGCGCGATGAAGGTTTCCGGAGAAAAAGTCGCCTGTTGATCTTCAGTTGATGGCGCCGTAGCTGGGGTTTCCAGGCTCGACTTGATCACCTGCATTTCGTCGAAGCCGCCCAGCCCTTGGTCATGGGCATTGTGGAAGAACATGCCACTGCCGCTGGCACCGCCCGCAGCGCCACTGCCGCCGGCCGCCGTGGCAAAGTCGGCGATATGGTCGGAGGAGAGCGCATCTGCCAGCTGCCCCATGTCGAGCACCTGGCCATTGGGGAGGGAGATCTTTGCCGCCGCATCCGCCGTCAGATCAGCCGTCGCGACGAGCTGGTCGTTATGATCCAGGACGGTAAGCTTGCCACCGTCGATATGGATCGTATAGGCGCCGAAAGCGATCGATTGAGCCATAGCCCAGGGTATCCCTCTAATTCGCTCTGCTTGAATCAAATTTGAGGAGATTAAGCGCTTACTTCCATGAAGGATGGGTAAAGGGCGTCACACCCAGGTGTGGCGTTCGGCGTGGTGCAACGATTTATGGCGAAAAGCCCGGATTGCATGGGGAAATTTACCCTGTCTCTACCATCCCAAAAGAAAAAGCCGCCCGGCTGGGAGGCCGGACGGCGAGGTGGCAAACAATAAAGTTAAGATAGGTCCGGATTACCCTTCGAAGGGGCGCAGCAAAGCGCGCGAGATGATGTGGCGCTGGATTTCCGAGGTGCCGTCCCAGATGCGCTCGACACGGGCATCGCGCCACAAACGCTCGACGCCGACCTCTTCCATCAGACCCATGCCACCGAAAATCTGCACGGTGTGATCAGTCACCCGCGCCAGCATCTCGGTCGCATAGAGCTTGGCCATGGCGTAATCGCTGTCGGTCACGGTGCCCTGGTCGCTCTTCCAGGCAGCGCTCATGGTGAGGAAATTCGCTGCCTCGATCTCGGTCGCCATATCGGCGAGCTTGAACGAGGTCCCCTGGAACTTGCCGATCGACTGGCCGAACTGCTTGCGGTTGGCCGCCCATTCCATCGCCATGTCGAGGGCACGATAGGCGCGGCCGACGCATTGCGCCGCTACGGTCAGGCGAGTGGCACCGAGCCAGGTATTGGCGACGTCGAAGCCGTGATGCACTTCGCCCAGGACCTGGCGCTTGTTGACCCGGCAATTATCAAAGAACAGCTCGCAGTGATGGAAGCCGCGATGCGAGACCGATTTGTGGCCCTTGCGGACGGTCAGGCCCGGCGTGTCCTTGTCGACCAGGAAGGTGGTGATGAGCTTCTTCGGGCCGCGCTTGGTCTCTTCGACACCACTCGCCGCGAAAAGGACGATGAAATCGGCGACATCGGCATAAGAGATGAAATGCTTGCTGCCATTGATGACGAAATCGTCACCCTGCTGCTCGGCGCGGGTCTGCATCGAGCGGAGATCGGAACCGGCATTGGGCTCGGTCAGCGCCAGGCATTCCACGCGCTCGCCGCGGATGGCGGGGAGGAGATAGCGCTCCTTCTGCTCGTCATTGCTGGCGCGGAGAATGTTGCTGGGCCGCGCCACGGCATATTGCAGCGCGAAGGAGGTGCGGCCGAGTTCACGCTCGAGAAGCGCCAGGCCGACATGATCAAGACCAGCACCGCCCAACTCTTCCGGCATATTGGCGGCATAGAAGCCGGCATTGATCGCCTTCCGGTGGATCTCCTGGATCAGCTCCGGGCGGACTTCGTCGGTCTGCTCGACTTCGTTCTCATAGGGCATCAACTCCTTCTCGACGAAGGCCTTGGCGCTGTCGACGAGCATCTGCTGCTCGCTGGTCAATCCGAAATTCATGTCTTCCTCCCCTGGGCTGAGCGCGTCGCTTACGCTTTCGGCTTCAGCCCGATCGTGCGGCTGCTATAGGTCGATGGCGGCAGGGCGTCCTGCGCCACCTGGATCTCCTGCAGCTTGGCTGCGATCTCCGGGCGGAACGGGGCCGATTTGGCGCCATCGGTGGTGTCGACATGCAGCAGCATGAATTCCGCGGCCGCGACCGGGTCGTCCTGACCCGGGCGGAACATTTCATGATAAAGCTGCACGCGCTTGGCGTCGTGGCGAACGAGGCGGGTGCGGATTTCCACTTCCACACCTTCCTTCACCTCGAGCAGGTAGTTGATATGGCCTTCGAGCGTGAAGAGCGAGGTGCTGGTTGCCCGCCGCGCTGCGTCGTCCATGCCGATGTAATCCATGAAGGCATCGGTGGCCTGGCTGAAGATCACCATGTAATAGGCATCGTTCAGATGGCCGTTATAGTCGACCCATTCCTTGCGCACGACGGCGCGGTGGAGTGAGAGCGGCGCGGCGGCAACCATGTCTCTTAATCCTCGAACTTGAAGCCGTGGCGTTCCTTGACGCCCTTGATCGCATCGATGACGGCGATGATGCAGTCATTACGATAGCGCTCCAGCTCCTTGATCGAGCGACCCATTTTCTGCGGCTCGGTGCCGTCGACGACGTCGTCGATCAGCTTGTCGGTCAGTTTCGGGGCGATGAGCTTGGTCCAGGGCAGTTCCAGGGCCGGGCCGAACTGCGACATGAAGTGACGCATGCCGGCATCGCCGCCCGCGAGGGTATAGACCAGGAAGGTGCCCATGAAGGACCAGCGGATGCCGGCGCCGAAACGGATGGCATCGTCGATCTCGCCGGTGGTGGCGACACCTTCGTTGACGAGGTGCAGTGCTTCACGCCACAGCGCTTCCAGCAGGCGGTCGGCGATGAAACCCGGTACTTCCTTGCGGACATGCAGCGGACGCATGCTGAGATCGGCATAGATCTTCTTGGCGGCTTCGATGGCTTCCGCCGAGGTCTTCTCGCCACCGACCACTTCGACCAGCGGCAGCAGATAGACCGGGTTGAAGGGATGACCGACGAGGCAGCGTTCCGGATTCACGGCTTCGGCGTAGAATTCGGTCGGCAGCAGGCCCGAGGTCGAGGAGCCGATGATGGCATTCGGCTTCGCCGCCTTGGAGGCCTGGGCATGCATCTTGATCTTCAGGTCCTGGCGCTCGGGCGCGCTTTCCTGAATGAAGTCGGCGTCCTTGACGCATTCCTCGATGGTCTTGACGAATTTCAGGCGCGACTGCGAGGCGCCGGGCTTCAGGCCGACCTTCTCGAGGGCGGGCCAGGCATTGGCGACATTGGCGCGGAGGATCTCCTCGGCATTCTGGCCGGGATCCCAGGCGACGACATCGAGGCCATGGGCGAGCGCGCGGGCAACCCAGCCGGAACCGATGACACCGGTGCCGAGGGCGGCGAAAGTCTTGATATTCGTGATGACGGACATGAGCGTTCCTATCTGGATAGATCGCGTATCGTGTTCCCCCTCACCCCGACCCTCTCCCGCGAGGGGAGAGGGAGCACACCGAGTTCTTGCAATTGCATTGCGTGATGGCTCGGCGAGGAAACCAAAGGCTGCTTGCGCCAGCGTTCCCTCCCCCCTCGCGGGGGAGGGACAGGGTGAAGGGGCTACAAACTCGGTGTTAGCGGGCCTTGAGGCCGAGCTTCTTGCGGCCTTCGGCCGGGGTCAGCGGCTTGGCGCCCATACGAGTGATGATCTCGATCGCACGCTGGGTCAGCGAACCGTTCGAGGCATGGACACCCTTATCGAGCCAGATATTGTCTTCGAGGCCGACGCGGACATTGCCGCCCAGCAGCACGGCCTGCGCCACCATCGGCATCTGCATGCGACCGATGCCAAAGCCGGCCCAGATGGCCTTTTCCGGCATGTTGTCGACCATCGCCTTCATCGTCGTGGTGTCGGCCGGGGCGCCCCAGGGAATGCCGAGGCAGATCTGGAAGAGCGCGTCGCCATCCAGCAGGCCTTCCTTCTGCATCTGCTTGGCGAACCACAGATGACCGGTATCGAAGATTTCCAGTTCCGGCTTCACGCCCAGTTCCTGGATGCGCTTCGCGCCGGCGCGCAGCTGGTTCGGGGTCGAGACATAGATGTAATCGCTGTCGCCGAAGTTCAGCGTACCGCAATCGAGGGTGCAGATTTCCGGCAGCAGCTCTTCGACATGCGCGAGGCGGGTGATGGCGCCGACGAGATCGGTGTTCTTGCCGAACTTCAGCGGATCTTCGCCGCCGCCGATTTCGAGGTCGCCGCCCATGCCGGCGGTCAAATTGATGATGACGTCGGTGCCCGAGGAGCGGATGCGGTCAACGACTTCGCGATAGAGATTGACGTCGCGGCTGCCCTTGCCGGTTTCCGGGTCGCGCACATGGCAATGCGCCACGGTTGCGCCAGCCTTGGCGGCTTCGATGGCTGCGTCAGCGATCTGCTTCGGCGTCACCGGAATGGCCGGATGCTTGCCGACGGTGTCGCCAGCGCCGGTCACGGCACAGGTAACGATGACTTCGTAATTCATGATGGCCTCCCACTAAGCGATAGGCTGAACCATTTTCAGCTTATCCCGATCGGCTGCTATCGTCCTCCGGGCGGAAGTTGTGCGTTTGTAAAATTCCGACATCGGAATGCTGATTTCCGACGGAACGATTTTTGCCTTACCGGAGTGCCGGCATGACACCGGCAACATCGCGATAACGCTCGGCACTAGGCGGTTTTCCGGCCCAGGAATGGTACGAGCGCGAAAAATGCGCCGCCGAACCGAAGCCGCAGGCGACGGTGATTTCCACCATCGACATGTCGGTATATTGCAAGAGCGCCCGGGCCCGTTGCAGCCGCAAATCGAGGTAATAGCGGCGCGGCGTGGTGCCGAAATGGCGGTGGAACAGCCGCTCCAACTGGCGCAAAGACATGCCGGCCGCCTCGCTCAATTTATCGGAACTCAGCGGTTCTTCAAGATTGGCTTCCATCAGCCCGATGACCCGGGCGAGGCCGGCGTGGTTGATGCCCTGGCGCATGCGTGGTTCCATGCGCTGGCGGTCATGGGGATCGCGAATCTGGGCGTGGATGAACTGTTCGGAAACGGCGGCGGCGAGGCGGTGGCCATGCCGCACCGAGATCAAATGCAGCATCATGTCGAGTGCCGCCGTGCCGCCGGCACAGGTCAGGCGGTTGCGATCAATAACAAAGAGGCTGTTCTCAGCCTCGACCTCCGGAAACTGTTCGCGGAAGCTATCCAGGCTTTCCCAATGGGTGGTGGCCTTATAGCCGTTCAGCAGGCCGGCCCAGGCCAGCAGGAAGCTGCCGGTATCCATGGCGCCTAGATCGACACCGCCGCGGGCGAGGTCGCTCAGCCAGCGTTTCAGGCGGCGGTTATAGCCGCTTTCCGGCTGAAAGCCGGCACAGACGACCACCAGGGCATGGCTATGCGCCTCGGCATAAGCGCGGTCGGCTACCAGCGCCATGCCATTGGAGGCGGTGATGGAACGTCCGTCATCGGAGAGCACTTCCCAGCGATAGAGTTCGCGCTGGGCCAGGCGGTTGGCGACGCGCAACGGCTCCACTGCCGAGACGAAGGCCATCATGGAGAATTGCGGCAGCAGCAGAAAACCGATCGTCTGCGGCACGTCGCCGACGGATCCGCCGGGGATGGGTTGGGTGGAGCTCGACATGGTCGGATATGTAACTCAGCTGCCACGCCATGTCGATAGCCGTCATGATTTGCGATTTTACGCCATGGCGCGGTCTGGCCGTCTCTGCGGCACTGCTGCCCGCCTATTGCCGCCCGCAGAACAAGGCCACCTCAGAAAAGGTCAAAGGCGATCGGCACGCGGATC
>DATMUQ010000145.1:0-9168 GCA_035563795.1 Terriglobales bacterium
AATGAGAAGGTCAATTTATTCCAAATGTTTAACAACGCAGTACAGGCGTCCCGAGCCTTTGAGATTATTCGCAATGGGCTTCATGAATTTTCTCTACCACCGAAATATGCATCAACTCCAACTGCACTCTCCGGCATTTCAGATGTTGGACTTCTGGAATTTATCCCCGAGAACCGACTCACAGAGGTAAAAGCCCGAATCGTTCAACTGCTAGACAATGCGAGTAGCCGAATACTAGATCACTGCGACGGCAATACAGCGCATCAACTCCGGCTTATTGCAACTATGCTTGGCAAAGCAATAGTAAGCCTTACGCAAAAAGACATCCTGTCTGAAACAGTGCCAAGCTGGGGACAAGCAACACTGTTTCAACAGTCTTTTGCTCGTCTATTTGTCTCTTATAGAGACGCGTATCTCGCCAACGTCTTAGGCCGATATATGGCCGATAACCTAGGGCAAACGGGTGTCGAGTTTGTCTCAAACGAGGAGTTCGAGAGGCGAAACGGACCCGCCCCATGGGATTTCGTAAATAAGGTACTAGTCTCTGCCGGATTAGATTTTGAAATCGATCATCCTCTATTGAATAGTGGAGCAGCTTACCATCCAGAACTAACAAAGAGGAGTTCTGGCGCCAAGGTGACCTTCAACGGCCTCTCTTCTGGCGAAAAGATTCTTATGTCATTTGCCTTCTGCGTCTATTATTCGAATGATCAGCGTCAGAATCCCGCAATGCCCAAGCTGATTCTTTTAGACGAGGTAGATGCGCCGCTGCATCCCTCTATGTCCAGGGCACTTATCTCAGCTATTCGAGATACCCTTGTCGGTCAGTACAAAATAAAGGTCATTGCATCCACTCATTCTCCATCAACAGTGGCGATGGCCCATGATGACGAGATTTACGTCATGCGACCGAATGGATTAGGATTACAAAAAACCACTCGTTCTCAAGCGATATCCGCTCTAACTGTCGGTGTTCCGACACTGTCAGTCTCCTTCGAAGGCCGGCGCCAAGTTTTTACTGAAAGCATAAGAGATGCGAAGATCTATGAAACTGTATATCAAATTCTATCTTCGCAGCTTAACAGCGAACGCTCTCTGCAGTTCATTCCGACCGGGATAAAACGCCCTACTGAGACGGAGCGACATAGTGGATGCGATATTGTGAAGGCTTTGGTTGAAAGCCTTCATGCTGCAGGAAACATTTCGACGTTTGGTTTGATAGATTGGGATGGACACCAGGAGGAAACAAAGCGCATAGCCGTGCTCTCAGCTGGCGTCCGGAATGGCTTGGAAAATACGCTTTTTGACCCGCTTATTATTGGTCTCCTTATCTGGCGTGAGTTTCCTGTGCATCGTTCCCTTGTTGGTCTCACGAAGACTGATAGCTACTTCGACGCTCGCGTATTAAGCAAAGAACGAGCACAAATGATTGTGAACCACATTACTCAAAAAGTAGTCGGCAATAGTGACGCAACAACAGCCGTCTCTTATCTAGGTGGATTACAACTTGACGTGCAATCTTCCTATTTGAAGATCGATGATCATAAGCTCGAAAGCCTCTTGCTCGCTGCTTTTCCGTTTTTAGGCGAGGTCAAGAAAGGTCAACCGGAGAAACTTCACGACCGTGTACTCGAACTGATCTATGGCGAGAACGTAGCGATTATTCCGGACGATTTTCTACGTGTCTTTAAAGATCTGATAAACAGAGACCCAGAATGATAAACTGAATACTGGGTGGTAAAAAATACTGAAAAATGCCTTCTAGCGCTGTCTATTGATCGTACCAGGACCGCGCTGCAGCAGGCGGCAGAGCAGGAATTTTGGGTGGCCCAGATGATCATAGCCTAGCTCTATCACTATGATGCTGATGGCTTCCCCAGGACCTCATGCCGCCCTCTCCTACACCAACCGCGCGGACCGAATCGAGGTCACCTATGTCTATGGCCAGTCACCGAAAGGATGGCGGCTGTGACAGACAGGAAAGATACAATGAAGCCTATCGCCCTTGTGAGCGCAGTGGTCGGACCGGTGTTGCTAAACGCCTGTGCAACGCCCCAGTCCGTCGCTCATGACGATGCGGATCGTCTTTTCCTGAAGTATGTCGCGCTCGCGCAACGCTCCTCACCGGCGACAATCGAGGATCAGTTGGACATTGCCCCGCAGGCCAAAAAGCTCTCCGAGGAAAGCGATCCATGCTTATCAGCGAAGAGTCGGCCACTGCTAAACATGTATCTCGTTGCGACCCTGACGATCGACAAGAACGACGCGAACTGGCCCCAGGCGAGCGCCGAGGCGCGCCAGCTACTCAAGAATGTGCAAAAGACGCCGATGCCGAGCGGCTGCGCCGGGCATGAATTTCCACAGGTCGGAATCGACTGAGCCGATCATCGTGCTGCGCCTGAACCTTCCGCCGCGCAGATGTGCGAAACTTCATCCCGGCCGCCGCGTTAGGTGAAAAGGAGGCAATCAAGACCAGTGGACATATTCAATGAAGTTTCCCCTTCTTCTTGCAGCCATGGCGATGCCGATGCTGCTCTCCGCCTGCGCCACATCGCAGCCGCTGGTTCATGACGACGTGGACCGGCTGTTCCTCAAATATGCCGAGATCGCGCAACGCCCGTCGCCCATGAGCGCGGATGAGGCTGCCGAAAGCGCCAAGATCACGGACCGGATCAGATCGAGCTCAGAGACCTGTCTGGCAAAGAAGTCGCTGAAGCTGTTTCCGGTCTCGGCACTGCTGAAACCGGATCTGTCAGGCGCATCGGTTTCTGCTGCCGAGTTGCAGAGCAGGAAAGAGGAAGCCAGGCAGTATCTGAAAGGTCTGCAGCAGGCCGGCACGTCGGGCGACGGCTGCCCCTATAGCGGGTTTCCCCCGGTACAGATCAACTAGACAAATCCCATGCGGCAGGCGGGCTTGCGACATTGCGGCGCATGATCGAAAAGCGCGCGACGCGGTCCTTTGCTGATGGAAAGAACGCTGCTAAAGCAGGTCATTATGACCGGCAGGAAAATCCGATGAAGATCACGATTCTAGTCGCGGCGATGGCAGTGCCGATGCTCCTCTCTGCCTGCAGCACCATGACCTCACCGCAGACCCCGAAGCAGGACAATGCGGACAAGCTGTTCCTGCGCTATGTCGATATCTCCAAGCGCACGACCCTGGTCAATGCCGATGACATGACGGAGATCAATCACCTGACGGCGCTGATCAGCACGCGGAAAAATGCTTGCGAGCAGGGCAAGAACGCGGCGCTGCGGCCGGTGCGGGATGCGGTCAACCGCAACTATCTCTACGGTTCCACCGCCGAGGACCTGGCGATCTCGAATGCCGCCAACCGACAGCAATTGAAGCAGATCGAGACCACCTCGATCTCGAGCTGTGACGGGCACAATTTCCCGAAAGTCGGCATCAACTAACAAGCGTAGCGGTGATTGGCGACCCTGACGACGCGGCCCACCGATCGTATCGCGGCACGCCAAGTCCGCATCATCAAATCGATATCGGCGGTCAGCGATGCCGAACATGCAGAAAGTGCCTGCAGCATCGGCATTATTGCGATTGCTCCGCATTTGCGCGACAGCTTGACGACATGTTTTTGGCGGCGAGGACAGGGTGCCGCGGCGTGTTGAAACAGTGCAGCTAAAACTCGATATAAAAAACCATATTAGCAAGATGGCTGTCAGCAAGAGCCATTACCTCTGGGCGCCTTCATAAACCAAGTGAGGGATCAATCATGACTGTCGTAAAGGTGCTGCGCCCGGTGGCTGTTGCTGCCTTGATGCTGGTAACGGGTCATCTGTCGGCGCAAGCCGGACAAGAGGAGAAGAGCACCGTCACTGTGACGCTCTGGGACAAGGGTGCCGATGCCGAAATGAAAATGGATATGGGCATGGGCATGACGGGCGACCATATGATGTCCAATATGGGCCTCAAGCTGTCCCAGGCCTCGGTCAAGGCCGGTGAGGTGACCTTCAACGTCACCAATACCTCGAAGGACCAGATCCACGAGATGATCGTCGTTCCCTATCCCGCTTCCGGCAAGATGCCCTATAGCGACAAGGATGCGAAATTCGACGAAGACGCCGCCAAGTCCATGGGTGAAGTTTCCGAGCTCGACCCCAGCAAGGCCGGCAGCCTGACGCTGCACCTCGCACCGGGCAAGTATGTGCTGACCTGCAATGTGCCGAACCACTATGCCAATGGCATGTGGACGGTTCTCACTGTCACCGAATAAATCTCCGAATAAATCACGGTCCAGATCATATCTGGCGGGGCCATCCTGCCAGATCAGCCGACGTCGATGTTGTTCGGCGTTGATCGAGCGTCAAATCGATCGCGCCGCTCTGCGGCGATTGCCTGGACGAAACTGACTGTGCGACGCGGAGCCATGATCGCCACTGATCATGGCTCCGCTTTCCGCGGCGTTGCCGGTTACTGCATGGTCATCCCGCGGGGCATGCTCCAGACCGGAGCGCCACGACATCGGCTCCTGGAACGTGAATCGCCCTCTCTCTTATTGAAGAGAGACGGATTCACGTTTTAGACAAAATCGCGAAGCGATTCCGTCTAAAACGATCCGGCTCCGATACTCTCGACGCTCCCTAGACTCCGCCCCCGCCTGCCAGCCAGCAGGCACATTCCGGACCCAGCTCCGCCAAGGCGCGCGCCTCATAGACCTTGCAGTCATCCGCGCTGAGCGTCTCAGCCCAGCGCCGGTTGGTGCCGCGATGGATGAAGGTCTTGGCCCCGCCTTCCCAGACGGCACCCTGGAGCGGCACACAATCCTCGGCATGTGCCTTCATATAGGTGAAGCTGCAATGGGTGAGGATGTCCTGCCATTTGCCGCTATCGACCTCGATCCCGAGGAAGTCGGCGATGCGGCTGATTTCCCCCGGCAAGTTGCGTTTCAGATCGGCGAAATGGACGAGCAGCACATTCGGCAGATGGCGGATTTCCCACCAGGAGCGGATATGCGCCCAGAAGGGCCAAAAGGGATGGCCGTCTCCGGCGAGCCAGTTCTCGTAGTATTGCTTGATCGATGCGGGTGGCCGCTCGATCGGCGGGCCGACGCGGCCGGGCGTGTCGTTGATGATCTCGTAAAAGCGCTGATTGGCATTGGCGTGGTGGTTATACAAGCTCCACACTACGTCGCGTCCGTCGCGGGCGACATAGATGTATTTGGCTCGGGGCGAGAAGACCAGGGCATCGACCGGGAGATGCGTCTTGAGGAAGCGCCGATGGGTCTGACCTTCCACGGCTGCCAGTTTCTCTGCCTTCGTTGGCACACGAAGATCGAGCCAGGGCGACATCTCGGAAACCGGCAGGCCCTCGGCGCCGTTGAAGATCAGCTGGCTGACGATCTGCTGCGTCCAGGTGGTGCCGCATTTGGCATAAGTGGCGATGACGACATCGTCGTCACGGAAAATGAAATCGTTCCAGACGGTGGAATCGAAATACTGGCTGCGGATCTCACGCATCTTCTGCGGCCAGTTTTGCGTCCGGGCAATAGACGGTATCCGTTCCGGCATTTGCATGATCTTCGCCCTCTCGGGTTATCGTTGTTGATCAGTCGCGCGGGGTGTCGTCGTCGTTGCGCAGAGCGGTGCGGTCGCTAGACCTGTCCGCCAGAAGCGAGCCAGCGGGCACAGTCCTCGCCCAATTCCTTGCCGGCGCGCGCTTCATAGATCTTGCAGTCACCCTGTGTGAGCGTCTCCGCCCAGCGCCGGTTGGTGCCGCGATGGATGAAGGTCTCGGCGCCACCTTCCCAGGCGGCACCGCCGGTCGGCACGACGGTCGCGGCATGGGTCTTCATATAGCCGAAGCTGCAATGATTGAGGATATCGGGCCAGATATCCGGATCGATCTCGATCTCAAGGAAATCGGCGATGCGGCGGATCGCCGTCGGCAAATCGCGCTTCATATCGGCGAAATGCACCAGCAGCACATTGGGGAGACGGCGGATGTCCCACCAGCTGCGGATATGCGACCAGAACGGCCAGAGCGGATAACCATCCTGCGCCAGCCAGGTCTCGTAATACTGCTTGACCGAGGCAGGCGGCCGCTCGAAAGCCGGGCCGACACGGCCGGGCGTATCGTTGAGCATGTCATAGAGGAGCTGGGTCGCCATGAAGTGGTGGTTGTGCATGCTCCACATCACGTCGCGCCCGTCGCGGCCGATGAAAATGTACTTGGCCTTGGGCGAGAAGACCAAGGCATCGACCGGCAGATGGGTCTTGACGAAGCGGCGATGAGTCTGGGCTTCCAGCGCCGCCAGTTTCTCCGCCTTCGCCGGCAGACGGAGATCGACCCAGGGCGACATCTCCGGCACCGGGAGGTTTTCCACTCCATTGAAGATGAGCTGGCTGATGATCTGCTGCGTCCAGGTGGTGCCGGATTTCGCATAGGTGGCGATGACGATGTCGTCGTCGCGGAAGGTGAAATCGTTCCACACCGTGGAATCGAAATGATGGTTGTGGATTTCCCGGCTCTTGACGGGCCAGGCAATGCGCCGCGACCGTTCCAGCATCTGCACGATAGCATCTCCCATCTTCATGTCCTCGCCTGCATCCCGCTCCTGCTGCCTGTGCAAGGCACGCGGCCACCCATGCCGCGACCGCGCCCGAGAAAAATCGGGCAGGCGCCGGTTGGGTCGTCAGTGGCCGGTGATCAGGAGACCGGATGCGTGCAGAAAAACTTAGGGAGCCGCAGCGCAAGCCTGAAGATATAATCGCGGGCAGATGACAGCCGTAACCCGATTCATCGGCTGCCGGCGCTTCCGCCAAGTCCGTTGCCTTCATTCTGTCGAAGCTGCTGCGCTGAACACATGCAGCCTTGCAGGATGATAGCTGTGAGCCTGCTACCCCTGCGGCAATGCCCGCGGTGGCAATGAGAGGCAGCGCGGCTGATTCCGCGATAGGCATGACACTTCTGTTGCACTGAGCTGGTCGGACTGCTTCTGTTGAAGCGGTTCGTCACGATGCTGCACGCCGTGGAGAGGAGGCCGCCAATGCCCTTGCAGAACCGCGTCACGCCCTTCGGCGAGATCATCGCCACGCCGGCGCGCGGCCTCTTCATCGGCAATCGCGGCATCATCCACGATCCCGAGACACGCACGCTGACCAGCAAGCGCTGGACCCTGAAGGCCTGGCTCATCTGCCGTTGCGACTACAAGGGCACCCGGCGCGAGATGATGGCGGGGCGCAGCTGGACGGAGCTCTTCTTCCTCGATGAGGCAACGGCGCTGGCCGCCGGCCATCGCCCCTGCTTCCTCTGCCGCCGCCCGGCCGCCGAAGCCTTCCGCGCCGCCTGGGTGGCCGGCAGTCACGCTGTCTCACCGCAGGCCGGCGATTTGGCGCTGCCGCGGGCTGGCGAGATCGATGCCGTACTGCATACGGAGCGGCTCTTCGGGCGGCAGAAGCGGGTGCACCCGCTGTCGATGCCACCACTGGAGCTGCCAACAGGTGTCATGCTGGCGGCAGGTGCGGAGAGCTATCTGGTGGTGGATGGCCACCTGCTGCGATGGCGCGTCGACGGCTATCAGGCTCTCGATCCATCGGCGGCAGCGGCACTGCGCATCGACGGCGTGCTGACGCCGCCTTCAACGCTGCGCACGCTCGGTGCCGGCTATGCACCGGTGCTGCATGCGACAGCAAGGTAAAATGGGGCTCGATCTCCAACAACCATCGCTCGCCCCCTCACCCTGTCCTTCTCCCGCGAGGGGCGAGGGGACGCTGTTGTTACTGCCTTCTAGATCTTTTCGCATCAAGCCCGCGGCACCTGCTGATCCATCACAAACATCGATACTCGATAGTAATAGCAAACGCGCTGCACCCCCTCGCGGGAGAGGGTTGGGGTGAGGGGGCTACAGCTGAGCTGCAACCCGGATACTTAACTGGACTGCAGCGGCGTTAACCCGACAATCCTCGGCTCCACCAACTTGGCGCCTGACACGCAGCCCTCGTCACGCCACAGCGGTATCCGGATTGCGAATAGCAGTCATCCGGATGACGCGCACATAAAGGCGGCTGCCAGGTGAAACCAGCAGCCTGATCGGAGCGAATAGTCTCGTCGGATCGTGCAAGGCGCGTGCTTGTGCGTCGTCTTTCCAGCCAAACGAGGTCCCTTGCTGATGCCGAATTTATTGCGCGAACTACACGACAGCTCGGATTCTGCTGATTCCGGGCTCTTCAGCCACCTGCCGATCGCCAAATGGGCGCCACTGCCCCTGCGCGTGATCGTCGGCTACGGCTTCCTGGAGCATGGCTCTGCCAAAATAGAGCGTGGAATCGACAATTTCATCAGCATCCTGGCAGCCCTCGACGTGCCGGCACCGCATCTGATGGCTTCCGCCACCATTGCCATCGAGATCGTCGGCGGCCTTGCCGTGCTTCTCGGCGCCTTCCTGCCGCTCGTCGTCCTGCCGATGGCGGCCGTGTTGCTGGTCGCCATGTTCACCGTACATCTGCCTTATGGCTTCAGCTCGATAAAGCTCCTCGCCATAACACCGACCGGTGCGCAATTCGGCCCACCAGGCTTCGAGACCGATCTGCTCTACCTCGCCTGCCTCGCCGTTCTCGTACTTAGCGGCGCCGGGCCGCTGTCGATCGACGGGCTCATCCTCACGCCGCTGCGGCGCATGCTCAGCCGCCGCGCCTGAACGCGCGCCCGATATCGCTTGCCTAGAGTGCGATCGTTTTTGATGGAAGCACGCTTGCTTCCGTCAAAAGCGTGAATCGCCCTCTATCTTATTGAGGAGAGACGGATTCACGTTTTAGACAAAATCGCAAAGCGATTCCGTCTAAAACGATCCGACTCTAGTGCGGGTGACGGCTATGCTGCCGCTGGGCGAGATCGTCATAGAGATCGCAGCGGGAAAGGCCGATATCCTTCAGCATGTGATCCGTCATCTGGTCATAGACGCGGCGTTCCTTGCGCCGATCATGACCCCGCATCAGCGCCTCGGCCCAGCGCAGGGGCCAGCCGGTCGGTCGGGTGAAGATGGCACGCAGCAGCCGCTCGCCGCCCTCGATCAGGCGGTAGGTGAAACGGGCCGCGATATCGGGCGGCAGGTTCGGCTGCAGATAGGGGCCGATCGCGTAATAGAGATGATCGAAAGCGCTCTCCCCGCCCTCCATCCGCTCTGCAGCGGCGGCCGAGCGCTGGGCCGC
>DATMUQ010000146.1:0-2147 GCA_035563795.1 Terriglobales bacterium
AATCGATCGCGACCTGATTGCGTTGCAGCGATGCGGGCTCCTGCATCGCCGATTTCGCCGGTGAAGAAGACTTGAATTTAAGGAGACGTAGCATGACGAAAATCTTTGTGGAGATGCGCCTGGTCGCCGGTGCGCTGGCGATCGCCTTCGTCATGGCGATGGCGATACCGGCTGTCGCGCAGCAGCCGAGCTCGGTTAACCCGAACGCGGCGGCGGTGAAGGAGCAGCAATTGCTGCAGCAGTTCAAGATGATCCAGGGGCTCGGCACCATTCCAGACGTGAAGTCCTACGTGCTCGAGCATCCGGCCGGCCGCGAGTGGCGCGAATATCGCATGGTGACGCTGAAATGGATCGCCGGCATCGCTATCCTCGGCATCCTTGCGCTGCTCACGCTCTATTACGTCACGCACGGCGCCATGCCCATCAAGGCCGGACGGTCAGGCCGCAAGATCCAACGTTTCAACGCGTTTGAGCGCTTTGTGCATTGGCTGACCGGCGTCACCTTCGTCATCCTCGGCTTGACAGGCCTCAACATCACCTTCGGGCGCAGCCTGATCTTGCCTTGGATGGGGCCGTCGACGTTCAGCGAATGGACCGAGTGGGGCAAGTTCGTGCACAATTATATCAGCTTCGCCTTCACCATCGGCGTCGTGCTGATGTTCTTCCTGTGGGTCGGGCGCAATATGCCGACCAAGGCCGATGTCGAATGGTTCAAGACAGGCGGCGGCATGTTCGGCGGCGAAGAACCGCCCGCGCACAAGTTCAACGGCGGCGAAAAGCTGATCTTCTGGCTTTCCATGTTCGGCGGCGCCGGAATCGCGGTGACCGGCTTTGTCCTGCTGTTCCCATTCTACGGGACCAATATCACCAGCATGGAACTGGCCCAGGTCGCCCACAGCACCATAGCTGTGCTCTATATCGCCGCCATGTTCGTACATTTCTACATGGGTACGATCGGCGTCGAGGGCGCCTTCGAGGCGATGAACGATGGAACGGTCGACGTCAATTGGGCCAAAGAGCGCCATCTGCTCTGGTATGAAGAAGAGATGCGGGAGGGTGCCGCCCAGGGCGGCGCGGTGCAGCAGCCGGCCGAATAACCGGCCGTCTCGTTCTGCGATACAACGCCCGGCCTTACGGCCGGGCGTTTTGCTATAAAGGAGTCATGCGCATCATCGGTCTCGCCGGCTGGAGTGGGTCGGGCAAAACCACGCTGATCACCAAGCTCATCCCGCTGCTGGTTGCGCGCCGCCTCCGCGTATCCACGCTCAAGCACGCCCATCATGGCTTCGACCTCGACCAGCCCGGCAAGGATTCCTTCTTCCACCGCGCCGCCGGCGCCACCGAAGTAATCATCTCCTCGGCCAGGCGCTGGGCCATCCTGCATGAGCTGCGCGAGGAGCCTGAATGGGACTTGGCGGCGTTGGTCAAGAAGATTTCGCCGGTCGACTTGGTGCTGGTCGAGGGCTTCAAACGCGACAAGTTCCCCAAGCTCGAGATCCACCGCATCGCCAACGGCAAGCCGCTCCTGCACACCGAGGATCCGCACATCGTGGCAGTGGCTTCCGACAGCGCGGTGCTGGCGGCGCGCGTGCCGGTGGTCGATCTCAACGACATCGAACTGATCGCCGATCTTCTGCTCAAGCACGCGGTGCCGGTCGAAGTTGCCGCGGAGAAGGCGTAATGGCGCAGCTGACGGACGATTGTTTCGCCTTTTCCGGTCCGCTGTTGCCGATCGCGGACATGGAGCGGTTGCTCGGCGAGCGTGTGACGGCGGTTGCCGAGACCGAGCGCGTGCCACTGCGTGGGGCCCGCGGCCGCGTCGTCTCCGCGGACGTGAAGGCGCCGGTCGACCTGCCGCCGTTCGACAACTCCGCGGTGGACGGTTACGCGGTGCGTCACGCGGATCTGCGCGCCAACGGCGAGACCAAACTCGCCGTAGCCGGCAGGCTGACAGCTGGCGCTGCGGCGAAAGTGGCGCTCAAGCCGGGTGAGGCCATCCGCATTTTCACTGGCGCCGCTATGCCGGCGGAGGCCGACACCGTGTTCATGCAGGAAGACGTGCGAACCGAAGGCGACAGCGTGATCGTGCCGGCGGGACTGAAGCTCGGCGCCAACCGCCGGCTTGCCGGCGAGGACGCGCATGCGGG
>DATMUQ010000147.1:0-6598 GCA_035563795.1 Terriglobales bacterium
CCTGATGCGCCGTGGCGAGATCGGCGATGGCAGCGATGTCATCGAAGGCACCGGTATTCACACCGCCAGCTTGCGCGCAGATGATGGCGGGCATCGATGATGCAGCCAAGGCAGTCCCCAGCGCATCGACCTGCATCCGTCCCTGGTCATCGCTCGGGATGATCACCGCATTGTCACGTCCGAGGCCGATATATTGCAGCGCTGTCGCCACCGTGCCATGCGCCTCGGCACCGACATAGATCCGGATCTCAGGCGCGCCGATTAGGCCGCGACGTTCGACATCCCAGCCGAGCCGGGCGAAGACAGCATGGCGCGCCGCCAGCAAGGCGGTGACATGGGCCATCTGGCAGCCGGAGACAAAGCCGACGCTGATCGCACGACCGTCGGCGCTGAGCCCGAACAGGCCGACCAGCCATTTGCCGACGATGTCCTCTACCAGCGCATTGGCCGGTGCGGTGGCATAGAGGACGGCATTCTGGTCCCAGGTCGCCGTCATCCAGTCCAGCGCCAGGGCTGCCGGATGAGCGCCACCGATCACATGACCGAAATAGCGTGGCCCGGCCGAGGCGATGATGCCGGGATCGATCGCCGCCACTTGGCTCTCCAGGATGCCGAGCGCATCCTGCCCCGCTTCCGGCAGGTCTGCCGCAAGCCGCGCCGCCAACTCGGCCGGCTTCAGCCCGACCCCGACCGGGCGCTCCGGCAAGCGATCGAGATAATCCGCCGCCAGCTGTGCCACGCGGGCCAGCAGGATATGGTTGGGAGACTTGCTCATGGGGAAAGTCTTAGCGTTACCGGCGCCGCGGCCCAAGCCTCAAACGGCACCGGCTGGCCGAAACGCGACATCGGCCGACCCTGTTGATACTCCGGCCCTAGAACAGGTGCTGGCCGCCAGTCAGGAAGATCTCCGTGCCGGTGACATAGCCGAAATCCTTGCCGCAGAGCTGGAACACCACGCCGGCCACCTCTTCCGGTGTACCCATGCGGCCCATCGGGATGCGCGGGATCAGCGCCTCGTATTCCGGACCAATCATCGCCGTTTCGATCTCGCCCGGCGCCACCGCATTGACGCGGACGCCGAGGGTGGCGAATTCCACCGCCATCTCTCGGGTGAGCGCGGAGAGCGCTGCCTTCGAGGTCGAATAAGCCGAGCTGGCGAAGGGATGGATGGCATGGCCGGCGATCGAGGTGATGTTGACGATCGTCCCCTTGCCCTGATGCAACGGCTTGGCGAAGCCGCGGGCAAGTGTCAGCGGGGTGAAGAAGTTCAGCTCGAAGACCTGGCGCCAAGCGGCAACATCGCCGTTGAGACAGCCGAGACGTTCCTTGAACGGCGTCTTCGGGCTGATCGCGGCATTGTTGACCAGCGCATGCACCGCCTCGCCATCGAGGATCTTCAGCGCCTGCTGGACAAAATTCTCCGCGTCATCGGCATGCGCCAGATCGACAGTGATGTGATGCGTCCAGTTGGGGTCGCGCTTGCATTCTTCCGGCACCACGTCACGGCTGCAGGTGATGATGCGCCAGCCTTCCTGGCTGAAGCGCTTGACGGTCGAATGGCCGATGCCACGGCTGGCGCCCGTCAGGATCACGGTCTTCTTGTCGGAATTCTCGGACATTGTCAGCTTTCCATTTGATCAATCGGCGGTGCCACGTTTAGGCAAAGATCCGGCGCCGTTCAGCAACCCCATGCGGATCCTGGTGGATAATGATCTCGGCGCCTGGAAAGGCGGCGAGCAAATCGTCTTCGACGGCATCGGAAATACGATGTGCCTCACGCAGGCTGATAGCGCCATCGAGCTCGAGGTGGAACTGGATGAAGCGGACCTGGCCGGCCACCCGGGTCTTCAACTCGTGCAGGTTGAGCACTTCGGGATGCTGACGGACAATCGCCTTGATCTGCTCCCGTTCGGCATCATCCATCTCCCGGTCCATCAGCATATCGAAGGCCTCACGGCCGATGCCGATTGCGGTAACGGCGATGAACAGCGCCACCGCCAGGCCGAAGAGCGGATCGATCCACCACCAGCCGAATTCAGCACTCAGCAGCAAGGCGGCGATGACGCTGACATTGACCAGGAAATCGCTGAGGTAATGGGCGGAATCGGCCCTGACGGCGAGTGATTGGGTGCGCCGGATGACGTAGCGCTGATAACCGATCAACACCATGGTGACAGCGATCGATGCCACCATGACGACGATGCCGACTTCCGGATGGGTGACCTGCTGCGGCGTGGTGAAGTGCTGGAAGACCTCGACCAACAACAGGATCGACGAACCCAGGATGAAGGCCACCTGGACCAGCCCGGCCAATGGCTCGGCCTTGCCATGGCCGAAACGGTGCTCGGCATCGGCTGGGGTCAAGGCCTGGCGGATGGCCAGCATGTTGACCAGTGACGCCCCGGCATCGAGCAGAGAATCGAACAGGGTCGACAGCAAGGCGACCGAACCGGTCTCGATATAGGCGTAGAGCTTGATGCCGATCAGCAGCAACGCGGCAACGACCGAGGCGAGGCTGGCAAGCCGCATCAGGCGCCCGGCTTCCTCAAGCTGCGCTTGGCTCAATGTCCTGTTGTCGGGCGCCCCGCTCTCGGGCGCGATCGCGGCCTTCACTTCCGGCCCCATCCCATGACCTCATTGATCCTGATCATCATGGATAAAGCTTTTCCGTCCGCCAGCCATCGCCGCTGCGCAGGTAAAGCAGGCGGTCATGCAGGCGGAAGGCGCCGTCTTCCCAGAACTCGATACGTTCCGGCACGATGCGCATGCCGGACCAATGCGGCGGCCGCGGAATCGTTCCGATGGCATATTTTGCCGTGAACAGGGCGACCCGCTTCTCCAGTTCGAAACGGCTCTCCAGCGGCCGCGACTGCTGCGAGGCCCAGGCGCCGATCTGGCTGGCGCGAGCGCGGCTATGGTAATACTCGTCCGCTTCGGCATCGCTGACGATCTCGATCGGACCCTCGACCCGCACCTGGCGCTTCAGCGATTTCCAATGCAGCACGATCGCCGCCTTGCGGGTCACCAGAAGCTGCTCGCCCTTGCGGCTTTCAAAATTCGTATAGAAGACGAAACCGCGTTGGTCATAGTCCTTGAGCAGCACCATGCGCACGGAGGGCTGGCCGTCGGCGTCGACGGTTGCCAATGCCATGGCGTTGGGATCATTGGGCTCCGTGTCACCCGCTTCGCGGAACCACTTTGCGAAGAGGTCAAACGGTTCAGCCAGGGGATGCAGTTGTTTGGTCTCGTCCATGCTTTATCGCGTCCAGGCGGGTCAGTTTATACGGCATCTATAGCATTGAAATCGTGTCGATAAGGACGAAATTCAAAGGGTCCGGCGAAGGTCTTGTATCGAGACGATTCGGATTGCGATCATGCGTCAGGTTGTAAAAGAGCCGTCTGCCTGGCCGGAACGACACGGATTCGAAACAATGCTGATGCGTGAAGCCTTAAGCCTCGGTCTTGCCACCATCCTGGCTCTGTCCGCCCTGCCCGGCTGCACGAATTCGGGTGGCGGCTATTCCGACGAGAGCGTGGGTACGGTCCTGGGTGCCGTCGGCGGTGCCGCCGCCGGCGCTGCGCTCGGTAACGGCAATTGGTGGGCGATCGGCGCCGGTGCACTGGTCGGCGGCGTGGTTGGCAATCGCATCGGCAATTACCTCGATGAGAAGGACCAGCAGCGCGCCGTGCAGAACGCGAATTACGCCCTCAATCACAACCCGGACGGCCAGACCAGCCGCTGGTCCAATCCACAGAATAATACCGGCGGCTACACGACCCCGGTAAAGACCGTACAGACGGCAACCGGCAGTACCTGCCGCACCTATCAGACCGGCGTCTCGGCCGGCGGCCAGAACCAGTCCGGTACGGGTACCGCCTGCCGCCAGCCCGACGGCACCTGGAAAGTTGTTCAATAACCTGATCGGCCGCCGATCCCGGGCATTTCCCGCCCGATCCCACCCTTGCAGGGGGCCGGAATTGTGATTAACTATTTGGTGGGTAGGGTGGAACGATGGCAGATCCGTATCAACTTTTAGGCGTAGCACGCACAGCTTCCGAGGACGAGATCAAGAAGGCTTATCGCAAGCTGGCGAAGAAGCTGCATCCTGACGTCAATCCGGGCAACAAGAAGATTGAGACCCAGTTCAAGGAGGTCACGGCCGCATATGACTTCCTGAGTGACGCTGAGAAGCGCCAGCGCTATGACCGGGGCGAGATCGATGAAAGCGGCCAACCTCGCGGTTTCGGCGGCTTCGGCCAAGGCCGCCGCGGGGCTGCCGGCGGCGCCAAGCGGCCGGGTGGCTTCGGCATCGACGACGAAGGCGGCGCGGAAGACGTGCTGCGCGATTTCTTCGGTTTCGGCAATCGCCAGCGCGCCCATATGCGCATGCGCGGCGCCGATGTTTCCTACCAGGTCGAGGTCAGCTTCATCGAAGCGGCCCTGGGTGGCAAGAAACGCATCAGCCTGACCGATGGCAAGACCATCGAGGTCGCGATTCCGCCCGGCACCGAAAATGGCCAGACCTTGCGGCTGAAGGGTCAGGGCCTGGCCGGCGCCGGCGGTGCCTCGGCGGGTGACGCTTTTGTCGAGGTCCAGGTCGCCGAGCATCCCCTGTTCAAGCGCGACGGCTTCGATATTTCCATGGAATGCCCGATCACCCTGCCCGAAGCCGTGCTCGGCGCGACCATCACGGTGCCGACGATCGACGGCAAGGTGGCGCTCAAATTGCCGAAGGACAGCAATACGGGGACGCAATTGCGTCTCAAAGGCAAGGGCATCACCAACCCCAAGACCAATCAGCGTGGCGACCAGTATGTCCGCTTCAAGGTCGTCCTCCCCGAGCAGGTCGACCAGGAGCTGCGCGACGCAGTCGAACGCTGGTCCAAGCGGCACAGCTATGACGTGCGCGGCAAGCTCTTCGATTCGTAATGGCGCGACGCCGTAACCTCGTCGCAATATTTTGATTTATAAGCGATAATTGAAATATGCAGCGATCTGTTCAGGCGTCGCCGCGCGTTGACCGGGACCGGCAATCGTGTAGGATGCCCGCACATCGGACAGGGTCGCGCAAGCCGCTGACCTTGATGACTTGAAATACATGAGGAATGGGATGACGGAAAAAAGCGGCCTGTTGGCGGGCAAACGTGGGCTGATCATGGGTGTCGCCAATGATCGCTCGATCGCTTGGGGTATCGCCAAGGCTGCGGCCGATGCCGGCGCGGAACTGGCTTTCACGTTTCAGGGCGAAGCCCTGCAGAAGCGCGTCCTGCCGCTGGCCCAGTCGATCGGCGCCACGCATGTCCTGCCCTGCGATGTCACCGACGATGCCAGCATCGACGCCACCTTCGCCGCCATCAAGGAAAATTGGGGTTCGCTCGATTTCGTCGTCCATGCCATCGCCTTCTCTGACAAGGATGAGCTGAAGGGCCTCTATGTCGATACGTCGCGCAAGAATTTCGCGCTGACCATGGACATCTCCTGTTATTCCTTCACCGCCATCTGCGAACGCGCCCGGCACCTGATGCCGAAGGGCGGCAGCCTGCTGACCCTGTCCTATTTCGGCGCCGAGCGGGTGATGCCGCATTACAATGTCATGGGCGTCGCCAAGGCGGCACTGGAATGCAGTGTCCGCTATCTGGCCGCCGATCTCGGCGAGCAGGATATTCGCGTCAATGCCATCTCGGCTGGTCCGATCAAGACCCTGGCCGCCTCAGGCATTGGCGATTTCCGCCACATCCTGCGCTGGAACGAGCTCAATTCGCCGCTGAAGCGCAATGTCAGCATCGAGGATGTCGGCGGCGCCGGCCTCTATCTCATCAGCGATCTGTCGCGCGGCGTTACCGGCGAGCTCCATCATGTCGATAGCGGCTATAATGTCGTTGGCATGATGCGCACCGATGCCGCCGGCGATCTCGCCGACATGTTGAAGAATTTCAATGACCGCGGCTGAGCCGCGCCGGAACGCCGATGTCGCATAACAGTTTCGGTCACCTTTTCCGCTTCACCACCTGGGGCGAAAGCCACGGCCCAGCCCTTGGTTGCGTGGTCGACGGCACGCCGCCGGGTATCGCCATCAATGAAGGCGATCTGCAGACCTGGCTCGACAAGCGCAAGCCGGGCCAGTCGCGCTTCGTCACCCAGCGTCGCGAGCCCGACCAGGTCGAGATTCTTTCCGGCACCTTCGAGGGCAAGACTACCGGCACGCCGATCTCGCTGCTAATCCGCAACGAGGACCAGCGCAGCAAGGATTACGGCAAGATCAAGGACCAGTTCCGTCCTGGCCATGCCGATTACACCTATTGGGCCAAATACGGCATCCGCGACTATCGCGGCGGCGGGCGTTCTTCCGCCCGCGAGACCGCGGCCCGGGTGGCGGCGGGTGGTGTCGCCCGGCTGGTGCTGAACCATCTCATTAGCGGCGGCCTGCAGATCCGCGGCGCCCTGGTGCAGATCGGGCCACATGCCATCGATCGTCGCAACTGGGATTGGGCGCAGACCGAGCAGAACCCCTTCTGGTGCCCCGATGCCACCACGGCAGCCAAGTGGGAAGAGTATCTCGACCAAGTGCGCAAGTCGGGCTCTTCCACCGGCGCCATC
>DATMUQ010000148.1:0-5329 GCA_035563795.1 Terriglobales bacterium
GGAGGCGCCGGACATGCGACCATCCGTGACCAAGGCCACCTTGTAGCCGAGATCCTGCAGGACACCGAGCGGCGGGGTCAGCTTGTGCAGCTCCGGCATGCCATTGGCCGAGGGACCTTGGCCGCGCAGCACGACAATCACGTCGCGGTGGAGCTTGCCGTCCTTGAAAGCCTTCACGACATCGTCCTGGTCATCGAACACCGCGGCCGGTGCGGTGACATGACGATGCTGCGGCTTCACTGCCGAGATCTTGATCACAGCGCGGCCGAGATTACCGGTCAGCAGGCGGATGCCGCCTTCTTTGTCGAAGGGATTGTCGATCGGGCGCAGGATATCAGTGTTGTGGGAAACATCGGTTCCCGGCCGCCAGACCGCCTTACCATCCTGCAGGAACGGCTCCGCGGTATATTGCGACAGCCCCTGCCCCAT
The DNA here is from genome assembly GCA_035563795.1 of Terriglobales bacterium. Lineage (GTDB taxonomy): Bacteria > Pseudomonadota > Alphaproteobacteria > Dongiales > Dongiaceae > Dongia_B. Next base: position 430 of record DATMUQ010000148.1, read on the forward strand.
GACCGTCTGCACGTCCTCGTGCAGCAGGCCGCCCTTGAGCAGCTGGCCGATGACGAAGCCGATGCCGCCCGCTGCCTGGAACTGGTTCACATCGGCGCTGCCATTGGGGTAGACGCGCGCCAGCAAGGGCGTCACCTGCGAGAGATCGGCGAAGTCCTGCCAGTTGAGTTGGATCCCCGCGGCACGGGCACCAGCGATCAGATGGATCGTGTGATTGGTGGAACCGCCGGTCGCCATTAGGCCGACAATGGCATTCACGAAGGAGCGCTCGTCGATCACCTCGCCGATCGGCCGTGGCGTCTTGCCGCCAATGCCGATCTCCACCGCATGCTGCGCGGCGGCTCTGGTGAGTGCTTGGCGCAACGGTTCGCCGGGATTAACGAAGGCGGTGCCGGGCATATGCAGGCCCATGATCTCCATCAGCATCTGGTTGCTGTTGGCGGTGCCATAGAAGGTGCAGGTGCCCGGCGAATGATACGAGGCCATCTCGGCTTTCAGCAATTCGTCGCGGCTGGCCTTGCCTTCGGCATAGAGCTGGCGCACCCGGCTCTTTTCCGCGTTCGAGATGCCGGTCGGCATCGGCCCGGCCGGCACGAAGATGGTCGGCAGATGCCCGAAGCTCAAGGCGCCCATCAACAAACCGGGGACGATCTTGTCGCAGACACCGAGAAGCAGGGCCGCATCGAACATGTCATGGCTCAGCGCCACCGCGGTCGACATGGCGATCACGTCGCGGCTGAACAGCGACAGCTCCATGCCGGGCTGGCCCTGGGTGACACCGTCGCACATTGCAGGCACGCCGCCCGCCACCTGGGCCACGGCACCAATCTCGGTGGCGGCGGCCTTGATCAAGTCCGGGTAATCGCGGAACGGCTGGTGCGCCGACAGCATGTCGTTATAGGCAGTGACGATGCCGACATTGACGATGGTCTCGCCATTCAGCCGTTCTTTGTCATGGGCATCGCAGGCGGCGACGCCATGGGCGAGATTGCCGCAGGAAAGTCCGCGCCGGCGCTTGCCTTGTTGGGCACGGGCGACCTTGTCGAGATAGATCTTCCGGCTGTCCCTGCTGCGCTCGATGATGCGGTCGGTAACCGCGCGAAGGGTGGCATGCATGTTCGGCCTCACTCAATCGGTATAATGAATCTCCACCGGCACGCGTTCCTGTCGCAGGACGGCCGCGATCGGCAGATCAGTCGGCGATGTCGTCTTGGCGCGCTCGATGACGGCGAGCTTGTCGGCGCCGCGCACGGCCAGCAGCAGCATCTTTGCCTGCAGCAGCAAAGGCAGCGTCAGCGAGATGCGGGACTGGCCATTGATCGGTGCATCATTGGCGACGCAACGCGTCGCCTTATCTAGCGCCAGCCCCTCCGCCAGGGCAGCCATACCGGGAAACAACGAGGCGAAGTGACCATCGCCGCCCATGCCCAGCAGCACGGCATCGAAAGGTAGCGGCAGCGCATCGAGACGCGCCGACACCTCGGCGATGCCGGCATTGGGCGTGGCGGCTGCGCTATGCAAGCCGATCAGGCGGGCCGCCTGCGCCTTGCGCTGCAACAGCCGCTGGCGCACCAGATGCTCGTTGCTGGCCGGGTCCGTCGCCGGCACCCAACGTTCATCCGTCAGCGTCACGGTGACATGCGACCAGTCGAGCTCGGTATCGGCCAGACGGTCGAACACCGGACCTGGGGTGGTGCCGCCCGGCACTGCCAGGCTCGCTTTGCCCCGCATCTGCAGGCCTTGCCGCAGCAAAGCCGTCAGGCGATCGCTGACTACAGCGACAAAGCTAGCTGCATCGCCATGGCGATGCATCGTGACGGTTGCGCCGGTCATGATTGCGTTCTCTGGCTCCTATCGGCGCGCGAGGCGCCAATCCTTTCAGTCTTCCTCATGCCAGGTGCGACCATCGCGCTCGATCAGGGCGATCGCGGCGGATGGACCCCAGGCGCCCGAGGTATAGTGCTTGACCGGCGTCCCCTGCTGCTGCCAGGAGCGCAGGATGGTATCGGTCCAGCGCCAGGCGGCTTCGAGTTCGTCGACGCGCATGAACAAGGTCGGCCGGCCACGGATGACGTCGAGCAGCAGGCGCTCATAGGCATCGGGGATGACGGTGCCGAATTCATCGGCAAAACTCAGATTGAGCGCCGTCTGCTGCAGCTTCAGATCGCCCGGTCCCGGCCGCTTGTTGAGCATCTGGAAACGAATGCCTTCATTCGGCTGGATGCGCATGACGAGACGGTTGGGCGGGAACGGGCCTGCCGTATCCGGATAGATGAAATGCGGCGGCGAGCGGAACTGGACGACGATCTCCGAGCAGCGCTGCGGCAGGCGCTTGCCGGTCCGCAGATAGAACGGCACGCCGGCCCAGCGCCAGTTGTCGACATGCGCCTTGATCGCGACATAGGTCTCGGTATCGCTGGAGCTCTTGGAATCCTGCTCCTCCAGGTAACCCGGCACCGGCTTGCCGTCGATCGCACCGGCGCGATACTGGCCGCGCACGGTCAGTTGCCCGACGTCATGGCCGGTGATCGGCACCAGGGATTTCAGCACCTTCACCTTCTCGTCACGGATGGCATTGGCTTCCAGCGAGATCGGCGGTTCCATCGCCGTTAAGCAGAGCAACTGCAGCAGATGGTTCTGTACCATGTCGCGCAGCGCACCGGCGCCGTCGTAATAGCTCCAACGACCGGAGACACCGACGCTTTCCGCCACGGTGATCTGCACATGATCGATATGGGTGCGGTTCCACAGCGGTTCGAACAGCGAATTGGCGAAGCGCAGCACCATCAGGTTCTGCACCGTCTCTTTGCCGAGATAGTGGTCGATACGATAGATCTGATGCTCCGGCACCATGGCGCCGACTTCGGCATTGATCGCGTGCGACGATTCAAGATCGTGACCGAGCGGCTTTTCCAGCACGAGGCGGGTGACCGGGCTGATCAATCCGGCCTTGCTCAGGCAATGCGTGGTCGGGCCGAAGAGATCGGGTGCGGTTGCCAGGTAAAACACCCGCGGGACGTCATCGCGACCGGCGAGCGCCTGCTTCAGCGCGGCATAATCGCCCGCATTGGTGGCATCCATGCCGACATAATTCAGGCGCTTGGAAAAGCGCTCCCAGGTCGCCGGGTCGAAGGCCTTGGCCGGCAGGAATTCGTGACAGGCCTGCTCAACCAGCTGGCGATATGCATCCCCGTCCATACCACCGCGCGACGCGCCGATGATCCGACCATCGGCCGGCAGACGGTTTTCCCGGTCGAGCTGGAAGAGCGCCGGCAACAGCTTGCGCTTTGCCAAATCTCCTCGGCCGCCAAATACAACAATATCAAAAGGTTGGCTAATTAACGTCGGACGCAGCATCGGTTGACGCACCTTCGGCAGGATGGGGCCCGCGCGATCTGGGCCGAGACAAACCAATCTACTCTGCCCAAACCGACTCGGGGGATAAAAGCATTGTTAACTTGACCCATCCCGCATCGGTTGTCAGCGTATTTGTTAGCGGTAACGCGTAACGCCGATGTCGACAGGCCAGATACCCGGTTAAACGCCTGAAGCGGTAAGATATCCGCAATCAGATTGACCTCGGCCTTTCGCAACGAGGCAAGCATGGATAAGAATAAGGCCGGGGGGAGGCATTCACATGAATGACATCGTACTCGATTTACCAGCCCTGCGACTGAATGATCGCCAGGGGCAGCTATTGGAAATGCTCCGCCACGACGGTGTGTGCAGCATCAGCGGACTGGCCGACGCCCTGCAGGTGTCGACCGAGACGCTCCGCCGCGATATCCGCTTGTTGGCAGCAAAAGGCCTGGTGGTGAAAAGCCACGGCAATGTGCATTGGCCGGATCATCGTGACGACCAGCCGCTACAGCGCCGGCTGTCCGCCAATATGGCCGCTAAACGGGCAATCGCCCTGACCGTGGCGCGGGAGATCAGCGACGGTGAATCCCTGCTGATCGATACCGGCAGCACCAATATCTATGTCGCCGAGGCGTTGCGGGGGCATCGCAACCTGACAGCGATCACCAATTCGGCGCCGATTGCCCAATATCTCAGCCATGGCAGCGGCAATCGGGTCTTTCTCGCCGGCGGCGAGATGCGGGCCGACGATAATGCCGCCTTCGGCCCGGCGACCCTGGCCTTTATCCAGCAATTCAGCGCCCAGACCGCCATCATTTCCGCCGCGGCCCTCAGCGCCGAAGGCGGGTTGATGGACAATCATCTCTGCGAGGCCGAGGTCTGCCGCCTGCTGGTTGACCAAGCCGAGCGCATTATTGCTGTTGCCGACCACACGAAATTCACATCGAAAGGCTTGATTGCCGTCTGCGCCCTCTCCGCCATCGATCTCCTGGTGACCGATACGGAACCGCCGGCAGCCGTAGCACGGCAGCTGGAAGCGGCGGATGTCCAGCTCTTGATCGCCAAATAACGCCGGGGAATGAAGCCACATAAAAACAACATTACCGGTCAAGGAATGTTGTTTTAGCTTGCCGCGCCCTCCTCCAAGTGGCATTTTGCGCTGGGGGGATAAGAGGCGATGATGACCGCGTTCGAACGGGCAAAGAGCCTTGGCTTCTGGTCTCAGCCGGTGAATCCGGTCCAGATCAAGGGTGGCATTACCAACGCCAATTTTCGGGTTGATGCCGGCGACCGCCGCTATTTCGTGCGGATCGGTGACGATATTCCCGTGCATGGCGTGATGCGTTTCAACGAGTTGGCAGCCAGCCATGCCGCCGCACGCTGCGGCCTGTCTCCGCAAGTCCGGCATGCCGAACCAGGCGCTTTGGTGTTCGATTTCATCGAGGCGCGGACCTACGGCGCTGAGGATGTCCGCAAGAGACACAACCTGGAACGTATCCTGCCGCTGATCCAGCGCTGCCACCACGACATGCCGCGCGAA
>DATMUQ010000149.1:0-5526 GCA_035563795.1 Terriglobales bacterium
CGTTTCTCCCCACCAGTTTCGCCGATCGGGCCACGCCGGCCCGATACGTTGCGTCACCTGGGTGTCGTCTTTGGTCAGTCTTGCGGGGGCAGCTAATAAGCTGACTAAATGGAAAAATTTCCGACTGCGGCGGGCCGCCGCGGCGCTTCACGTCCTATCCCTTGACGGAAAAAGACGAAAGCGCGGCGCCCATGATCAAGCCCTCGACCTGCAATTCGGTTGCAGTTGCAGCCATGGACGCCCATCAGATCAGAGCCGGGGAGCCGCACCGCCTCGGCATCGTCATCCTGCCGGATTTCTCCAATCTCGGCCTCGCCGCCATTGTCGAACCGCTCTTCGTTGCCAACTGGCTGCAGCAGCAGCGCCTGTTCGAGTGGTCGGTGCTGTCGGTTGACGGGCTGTCGGTGCAGGCAAGCAATGGCATGCGCGTGCCGGTCGATGGTGCGCTCACCGAGAGTGCGGCCTTCCAGACCGTGCTGGTGGTGGCGAGCTTCGAGGTGAAGCGCCATGCCGATGACAACCGCGTCACTGCCTGGCTCCGGCGCATGGCACGCTTCGGCGTCGAGCTCGGCGCCATCGAAACGGGGAGCGAGATTCTGGCGGCGGCAGGTTTGCTCGACGGCCACCAGGCCGCCGTGCACTGGGACAATCTCGACGGCTTTCGCGAGCGCTATCCCGGCGTCGAGGCGGTGCCGCAGCTTTACACTTTCGGGCGCGGGCGCATGACTTGTGCCGGTGCCACAGCGATTCTCGACATGATGCTGCGCTGGATCGCCCAGCAGAGCGACCAGCGTCTGGCCGATGAAGTGGCGCAGCATCTCCTCATCAGCCGCCAGCGTCCGCCGACCCAGGAGCAGGGGACACCCGATACCGACAAGGAAGCGGTCGCCAACCAGGCGGTGGCGAAGGCGCTCGCCTTGATGCAGGATTCACTCGAGGAGCCGCTGAGCTGCGAGGCCCTGGCGGCGGCGGTCGATCTCTCGCCGCGGCAGTTGCAGCGGCACTTCCAGCGCCATCTCGGCAGCACGGTGATGCGGCACTATCTGATGCTGCGGCTCTCCAAGGCGCATAAGCTCTTGCAGCAGACCGATCTCAGCGTCACCGAAGTGGCGGTGGGCAGCGGCTTCACCTCGCTCGAGCATTTCTCCCGGGTCTATCGCCAGACCTTCGGTCGCTCGCCCAGCGCCGATCGCCAGCAATCGACCTCGGCCCCGGTGCTGCGCCGACCCCGCGCCAGCAGTCATTGAGCCGTCAACCCGTGGCCCAGCTTTATCGCTCGGCTGGGATCGCTTGGGGGCGAATCGGGATTTCCGCCGATTTTGGCTGAAACAAACCCGGTTCAGGCAATTTTCAACCTGTTCATAAAGCGACATTGGTCGGTATTTCTGGATCAATTTTGCTGGCGGCCCTTGCGATCAGAACTTGTCGCAACAATTTGGTGTGGAACAGGCAAGACCCTTCTGCGCGTTAAAGGGTTAGTTCGGGCAGCTTACCCACATCGCCGTGTCAGAATGTGGCAACACCGGTCAAAAAAACGCGGAATTTAAGATTTCAGTCATAGCTTCACGTTAAAAGTGAAAGCGCGACTCGGTTGGTTGTCATATATATGTAATGTAAGCCTGGGCGAAAAAATTAACCGATCCAGCGCAATAATCAGAGTTGGGTAGCTGGGGACCTGCCACCGGGGGCGGTAAGGCGGGTCACCATGGTGATGGAAACGGCGCGTATGGAACAGGTTCTTCAACAGGCGGGAGTCATCCCCTATTCGATGGTCAACGGCACGATCCGGGTGCTTCTGGTCACCTCGCGTGACACCGGTCGCTGGCTGATCCCGAAGGGTTTCGTCGATGACGGCCACACGCCGGTTGCCGCGGCGGTCCGCGAGGCCTTCGAGGAGGCCGGGGTCGAGGGCATCATGGAGACCGACACGCCGCTGGGCTTCTTCACCTATTTCAAGCGCCTGAAGACCGGCGAGGATCGTCCGGCCAGCGTCATCGTCTATCTGCTGCGTGTCGAGAAGCAGTGCAAGAAATGGCCGGAGAAGAAGCAGCGCCAGAGCGCCTGGTTCACGCCGGAGGAAGCCGCGAAGCTGGTCAAGGAACCCGGCCTCGCCGAGATGCTGCTGCGCTTGGAATATCTCACAGAGCATTGAGCGAAGGCTGGCGTCTGCGCGCAGACCGGGATCGGTTCGGTGCGTGCGACGATTGCTGCTCTTTGTTCTCGATGAAACGAGATCAGATATGAAACGGCCCGGTCCATCGCGCGATAGACCGGGCCGTTCTCATTCAGCCGCGTATTTGATCCCGCCGCTTACCCCAGCATCAACTGGTTCCAGGCTTCCTCATAGGTGCGGGAATACTTGTCCGCTTCCTGCTCGTTGAGGATCAGCATGTCCTTGAGATTGTCCGGCGACATGACGAGGATCTTCTGGGTCGCGGCATCACCCTTGGCCGCGGCGGCGCTCAGCACCGGGCCATAGGTCTTGAGATCGAGCAATTTCGCCTGCGGCTCTTCGCCAAGCGCGTAATTGATCACCTCATGGGCGAGATCGCGATAGGGCGAGCCCTTCGGGATCACCCACCAATTGGCCCAGGCGATGCCGTCCTTGTAGGTGAAGCCGATCGGCGCATTCTCCTTGGCGGCGGCGAGGATGCGGCCGCTCCAGGCGGAGGAGAGGGCAAGTTCGCCGGTCGAGAGCAGCTGCGGCGGCTGCGCGCCGGCGCCCCACCAGACGGTGACATTGGGCTTCAGCTCCTTGATCTTGGCGAGCGCCATCTTCGCCTTCTCCTCGGTGACCGGGAAGACCTCCTCGCGCTTGACGCCGGCGGCCAGCATCGCCGCTTCGTAATTGTAGTAGAAGTACTTGTAGAGGCCGCGCGGCCCGGGGAAGCGCTTTACATCCCAGAAATCGGCCCAGGATTGCGGACCCGCATCGGCCGGGAAGGCCTTGGTCGACCAGGCGAAGATGGTGGCACCGGTCGAGGTGGCGACACCATTCGGCGCCACCATGCCGGCGGGCAAATTCTTGGCATTGGGGATCTTGTCGAGATCGAGCTGTTCCAGGAAGCCGTCCTTGGCGCCCTGCCAGACAGTGCGGCCGCCGACATCGACCAGGTCCCATTCGACGGCATTCGCCTGCACCATGGCCTTGATCTTGGCGGTCTCGGTCGGCGAGGTGTTGTTGATGGAGATCCCTTTCGTTGCGCCGAAGGGATCCATGAAGGCGGATTTCTCGGCCGCCGACAAAGCCCCACCCCAGGAGGTGAAGGTGAAGGGCCGGCTATCGGCGCGGGCCCAGCGCGGCAAAGCACTGGCGGCACCGAGTGCGGCGACAGAGCCCAAGCCCGATAGAACGAATGTACGACGTTTCATGTATCCCTCCCGAGTTGCTGACCGGCCTTGCTGGCGGGTCATGATTTCAGTTCATCCGACACTGCACGCGTCACCTTGCGCGCTTTCCCCTCTCAAGCTGCGGTGCCTCAGGTTTGCGGCCCGCTATGTTTGTGGTAGGAGCCGCACATGTTCCGTTTGCCAGTTGACGCGCAATTCCTGGCCGCGGCTGATCTGCCGGTCGGTCAGGCGGCGCAGCCAGAGATCGGCGCCGCTATCGAGCCGCAACCGCAAGGCGGTGAGTTCGCCAAGATAGACCGCCTCTTCAACGCGGGCGGTGAGCGGCCCGGCATCGTCCAGCACCAGGTGTTCCGGCCGAAGCAGCACTTGCAGCGGCAGATCGGCGAGGCCCGGCTGCATCGGCGCTGCCGTCACTGGCAAGGTGAGCGTGTGTTGCAAGGCGGCGACCTCGATCCGCATCTCAGTGCCGTCCTGGCCGATGAGGCGCGCCGGCAGCAAATTGGATTCGCCGATGAAGCTGGCGACGAAGCTGTTGACCGGGTTGCGGTAGAGCTCCGTCACCGGGCCGATCTGCTCGATGCGGCCGGCGCGCATCACGGCAACACGGTCGGAGAGGATCAACGCCTCTTCCTGGTCATGGGTGACATAAAGCGTGGTACGGCGGCGCTCTTCGTGGCGGCGGCGGAGTTCCAACTGCACGTTGCGGCGGAGCTGGCGGTCGAGTGCACCTAAGGGCTCATCCATCAGCAGCACATCGGGCTCGATCACGAGGGCGCGGGCGAGGGCCACGCGCTGCTGCTGGCCGCCGGAGAGTTGCTGGATGGCGCGATTGCCGTAACCGGCCAGCTCGACCATGGCGAGGGCGGCCTCGACGCGCCGGGCGATCTCGTCCTTCGGCCGGCGCCGCACGGTCAGGCCATAGGCGACATTCTCCGCGACGGTCATGTGCGGAAAGAGCGCGTAGTTCTGGAACACCATGCCGATATTGCGCGCCCGCGCCGGCAGATTGGTGACGTCGCGATCGCCGATATAGAGCTTGCCATCGGTGGGGGCGAGATAGCCGGCGATCAGGTTGAGCAAGGTGGTCTTGCCCGAACCCGAGGGCCCGAGCAAAGTCAGGAACTCGCCGGCTTCGACGTCGAGATCGGTCGGATGCAGCGCGATCTGGCTGCCGTAATGCTTGGTGGCGCCATGAAAGCGCAGCGGCAGGCCGCTGTCGGTCATGCGGGTACTCCTTGATGGGCCGTCTTGTCGTCTCCCTCTTGTGCCTTGGCGGCCTTGTTGCCGAGGGCACGCTGGCGCCGTGCATCGATCGCACGGGCGAGGATGAAGAGCAGAGCCGCCAGCACGATCATGAAGGTGGCGGCGACGGCGGTGACGGGGGTGAATTCGATGCGGATCGCCTCCCAGATCTTGACCGGCAGGGTCTTGGCGCCATAGCCGGCCATGAAGACGGCGACCACAACTTCGTCGAAGGAGGAGATGAAGGCGAAGACGGCGCCGCCGACCACGCCCGGCATGATATTGGGGAGGGTGATGGTGCGGAACACGGTCCAGGCGCTGGCGCCAAGGCCGGCCGCCGCCTGCTGCCAGCGCCGGTCGACGCCGCGCAGCGAGACGCCGATATTGATGACGACGAAAGGCAGTGCGAGGGCGGCGTGGCTCAGCGCCATGCCGATCCGCGTGCCGCTCAATCCGACATCGAGTGCCGTGCGGTAGATGGCGACGGCGGTGACGATCACCGGCACGATCATCGGCGCGAGGAACAACCCGCTGAGGATCGGCCGCATCACCGGTCCGGTGCGCTGCAGGCCGAGTGCCGCGGGGAGGCCGAGGGCCAGAGCGGCGACCGTCGCCATGACGGCGACCTGGATGCTGGTCCACAGCGCGCTGCGCCATTCGGCATCGGCAAAGAAGGCGCCGTACCAGCGGGTCGACCAGGCGGCCGGCGGCAGGCTGATGAAGCTCGAGGCGTTGAACGAGGTCGGGATGACGGCGAGGATCGGCAGCACCAGGAAGGCGATCACCAGATTGGCGCCGATCTGCGCGCTCCAGCGCCACGGCGCCGGCGCGCCCGTCAGTTGCTTGTCATTGCCGCTCATTTCGCGAACATCCCCTTGTCGAGCGGCAGCAGCTTCATGGTGAGGCCGAGCAGCAGCAGGACGATGACCAGCA
>DATMUQ010000150.1:0-9840 GCA_035563795.1 Terriglobales bacterium
GTGCCGACCTATTCCATCTTCGCCTTATGGGCGGAGAAGGGATGCCGCCATCTCCGCGGCCAGAAGCCGATGACGAAGACGAAGAAGACCAGCAGCAGAACGGCAATCGCCATCTGAATGACGCTGAAATTCGGCTGGTCCTTGGCAAAGAACCAGCCGGCTATCGCCCCGCCGGCCAAGAGCAGCAAGCGAACCACCAGAGCAATCATGCGAAGTCTCCCATCGGCCATGCGTCGCTTCCGCAGACCTGCGAAATCACGTCGACGGCCACTATCGTCGCGAGCTCCCGTGCCGGCCTTGATCTGAATCAGGTCCACGGCGGCAGCCCGCCCACTGCTCCGGGCAAATATTAACGCGGTGGCCGTTCCCTCGATATATCGGCATCGGCCCGCGCAAACGGACGGAATTGTTAAATTAAACGCCCTTGATCTGCGTCAAGGTCGGGGCTGCGAACGGCGCCTAGCTTTCCCCCGAGCGGAACGCGAGCCCGATGAGCTCGGCCGGCGGGGAGGGCCATCATGACTTCCGTTACCTATGTTCCAGAACATGCAGAGCGCCAGAAGTCGGACAAGCTGACCCTGTTGCCGCTGACCGCCCTGGTCGTCGGATCGATGATCGGCGGCGGTGTCTTCAACCTGCCGAGCGACATGTCCCGCCAGGCCTCGCCCGGCGCCATCCTGATCGGCTGGTTGATCACGGGCGTCGGCATGTTGATGCTGGCTTTCGTCTATCAAAGCCTCGCTTTGCGCAAGCCTGACCTCAATGCCGGTCCCTACGCCTATGCCAAGGCAGGCTTTGGCGAATTCGTCGGCTTCAACAGCGCCTGGGGCTATTGGATCAGCGCCTTCCTCGGCAATGTCGCTTATGCGGTGGCGATCTTCTCGGCCTTGTCCTATTTCGCGCCGCTGTTCGGCGGCGGCAATAACCTGCCCTCGATTATCGGTGCCTCCGCTTGCCTGTGGCTGGTTCATGCGATCGTCCTCAAGGGCGTCAAGGGTGCCGCCTTCATCAATGTCGTAACCACTATCGCCAAGTTGGTGCCACTGGTCGCCTTCCTGCTGATCGCGCTCACGGCTTTCCATTGGGACAAGTTCAATCTCGATTTCTGGGGGCAGAACACCGGTGCGGCGGCGGCCAATGCCGGCGAAATGACCCTGGGTTCGGTGGCGTCGCAGGTGCGCAGCACCATGCTGGTGACGCTCTGGGTCTTCATCGGCATCGAAGGGGCGAGTGTCTATTCCGCCCGTGCCGCGAACCGTGCCGATGTCGGGCGCGCGACCATCCTCGGCTTCGCCGGGGCATTGGCCATCTATGTGCTGGTGTCGCTGCTGTCGCGCGGCCTGCTACACCAGACCGATCTCGCCGGCCTCAAGGTGCCGTCGATGGCCGGTGTGCTGCAATCGGTCGTTGGCGATTGGGGAGCGGCTTTGATCAGCCTCGGTCTCATCGTCTCGGTCGGTGGCGCCTTTCTCTCATGGACCCTGCTGGCCGCCGAGATTCCCTATACCTGCGGCAAGGACGGGACTTTCCCGAAATGGTTCGCGGCCGAGAATGCCAATGGTGCGCCGGCGCATTCGCTCTGGATCACCAATGGCCTCATTCAGCTGTTCCTGCTGGTGAGCTTCTATTCGCAGAATGCCTATAACTTCTTCTACTTCATCGCCTCCGTCGCCATCCTGCCGCCTTATGTGCTGTCAGGCGCCTATGCCCTGAAACTGGCTTTGACGGGCGAGAGCTATGAGCGGAACGCGGCCGGGCGCACGCGCGACATGATCATCGGTGCCGTCGCCACGATCTATGGCATCTGGCTCGTCTATGCCGCCGGCCTCAGTTACCTGTTGATGTGCACCGTTTTGTTTGCCCCCGGCATCCTGGTGTTTTTCCGTGCCAGGCGGGAGCGGGAGGGGCGCGCCTTTACCAAGCTGGAGGCCTTGCTGGCGGCGGCGATCGTGGCGCTCGCCGTGCTGGCCGGCTGGCTGATGTGGACCGGCGATATCAGCCCACTGTGATTTCCGACTTCCCGGCGGCGCCAAGTCGCCGCAGGACTTGAGCTTCGTGACCTTGTTCTGACGCAATCTGGCCCCCGTCCTGTGCGACGGGGGCATTAGGGAGGGAAGGCACCATGGCCCGGACATTCGGCGTCCATTCCGAAATCGGCAAGTTGAAAACCGTGATGGTGTGTCCGCCAGGGCGGGCGCATGAGCGGCTGACCCCCGGCAATTGCCATGAACTGCTGTTCGACGATGTCATCTGGGTGCAGGAAGCCCGCAAGGACCACTATGACTTCGTCATCAAGATGCAGGAACGGGGCGTCGAGGTGCTCGATTTTCCCGTCATGCTCGGCCAGACGCTCGACGACCCGGCAGCGCGAGCCTTTGTGCTCGATCGTCGGATCACCGCCAATTCGGTGGGTCCCGGTACGGCGCGGGTGCTTCGCCCCTGGCTGGACTCACTCACCGGCGCCGAGCTGGCGCAATTCCTGATCGGCGGCCTCGCCATCCAGGATGTGCCGCGCGATGAGGGCCAGAAGATGCTGGCGGAGGCCTTCGGGGAAACCTCGTTCCTCATCCCGCCCATTCCCAACACGTTATTCCAGCGCGACCCGTCCTGCTGGATCTATGGCGGCGTCACCTGCAACCCGATGTATTGGCCGGCCCGCAAGCCGGAAACCCTGCTGCAGCGTGCCGTTTATAAATTCCATCCGACCTTCAAGGGCGGCGATTTCAAGATCTGGTTCGGCGATTCGGATAGCGATTTCGGTGCGGCGACGCTCGAAGGTGGCGATGTCATGCCGATCGGCAAAGGTGTGGTCCTGATCGGCATGGGCGAGCGCTCGACGCGCCAGGCCGTCAGCCAGGTAGCGCGCGAGCTTTTCGCCCATGGCGCCGCCAGCCGCGTCATCGCCTGCAACATGCCGAAGAGCCGGGCCGCCATGCATCTCGACACCGTTTTCAGCCTCTGCAACTACGACATCTGCACGGTGTTCCGCGAGGTCGTCGAGGAGATCCAGTGCTATAGCTGGTATCCGACGGATGATGCTGGCGGCATGGAGATCCGCAAGGATAATGCCCCGATGCTCGATGTCGTGGCCCAGTCCGTCGGCATCAAGAAGCTGCATGTGGTGCAGACCGGCGGCAATGCCTGGGAAGCGGAGCGCGAGCAATGGGATGACGGCAACAATGTCGTGGCGCTCGAACCCGGCGTCGTCATCGCCTATGACCGCAACACCCATACCAATACGCTGCTGCGCAAGGCCGGTATCGAGGTCATCACCATCCGCGGTGCCGAGCTGGGCCGCGGTCGCGGTGGCGGCCATTGCATGACCTGCCCGATCTGGCGTGAACCAGCCTACTAACAAGAAACTGATTCATCGAGACAGCAAAGGGGTACGACCATGAGCCTCAATCTGCGCAATCGGTCGCTGCTGACCGTGCAGGATTATACTCAGCGCGAATTCCAGTACCTGCTCGATCTGGCGCGCGATCTCAAACGGGCGAAATATGCGCGGACCGAGCAGGAGCATCTGAAGGGCAAGGAGATCGTCCTCATCTTCGAAAAGACCTCGACCCGGACCCGTTGTGCCTTCGAGGTCGCCTGCCATGACCAGGGTGCGCATGTGACCTATCTCGATCCGTCCGGCTCGCAGATCGGCCATAAGGAGTCGGTCAAGGATACTGCGCGCGTGCTGGGGCGCATGTATGACGCGATCGAGTTTCGCGGCTTCTCGCAGACGGCGGTGGAGGACATCGCCAAATATGCCGGTGTTCCCGTCTATAATGGCCTCACCGATGAATATCATCCGACCCAGATGCTGGCCGACGTCATGACCATGCGCGAGCATAGTGACCGGCCGGTGCATGAGATCAAATATGCCTATGTCGGCGATACTCGGTCCAATATGGGGCATTCGCTGATGATCGTCGGCTGCCTGATGGGCATGGATGTCCGGCTCTGTGGGCCGAAGGAGCTTTGGCCGACCGAGGAATATATGAAGATCGCCCGGGCGCTGGAGGCCAAGTCCGGCGCCAAGCTGACCCTGACCGATGACCCCGGCAAGGCCGTGGCCGGGGTTGATTTCATTCATACCGATGTCTGGGTCTCGATGGGTGAGCCGAAGGAAGTCTGGGCCGAGCGGATCAAGCAGCTGCGCCCCTACCAGGTCAACGCCGCGCTGATGAAGGCAGCCGGCAATCCGCGGGTCAAGTTCATGCATTGTCTGCCGGCCTATCACAATCTCGAAACGAAAGTCGGCCGTGATATTCATGAACAGTTCGGCCTCGATGCCATGGAGGTCACCGAGGAAGTCTTCGAATCCGAGATGAACATCGCTTTCGAGCAGGCCGAGAACCGCATGCATACGATCAAGGCGATCCTGGTTGCGACATTGGGAGACTGACCCGCCGGAACGGCCCGAAAACAGACTGGCATCCGGTTGACCGGCTGCCAGCGCGATCGTCTCAGGGAGGTCATAGATGCGCATCGTTGTGGCGCTTGGCGGCAATGCCTTGCTGCGTCGGGGTGAGCCGATGACGGCGGAGGCGCAGCGCGCCAATGTCAAGGTGGCGGCGACGGCGCTGGCCGCCATCCAGCCCGGCAATGAGATGGTCATCACCCATGGCAACGGGCCGCAGGTCGGCCTGCTGGCGCTGCAGGGCAATGCCTATAAGCCGGAAGAGACCTATCCGCTGGATGTGCTCGGCGCCGAAACCGAGGGCATGATCGGCTATATGATCGAGCAGGAGCTTGGCAATCTGCTGCCCTTCGAGGTGCCCTTTGCCACCATCCTGACCATGGTCGAGGTCGATCGCCAGGATCCCGGCTTCCAGAATCCGACCAAGTTCATCGGTCCCGTCTACGAGGAGGCCGAGGCACGGCGCCTGGCCGCCGAAAAAGGCTGGGCGATCAAGCAGGACGGGGCGAAATGGCGCCGGGTGGTGGCCTCGCCCGCGCCAAAGCGCATCTTCGAATTGCGGCCGATCCGCTGGCTGCTGGAACAAGGAACCGTGGTGATCGCCGCCGGCGGTGGCGGCATTCCCACTGTCTATGAAGCCAATCGGCAATTGCGTGGCATCGAGGCCGTCATCGACAAGGATTTGTGTTCCGAATTGCTGGCGCGCGAGTTGGGTGCCGACCTCTTCATCATGGCGACCGATGTCGAGGCGGTCTTCATCGACTGGGGCAAGCCGACCGCCAGAGCGATCCGCCAGGCTGCACCGCGGGATATGCGTGACTTCGCCTTTCCCGCCGGCTCGATGGGGCCTAAGGTGGAAGCCGCCTGTCATTTCGCCGAAGCAACCGGCAAGGCCGCTGCGATCGGCGCGCTGAAGGATCTGCCGGCGATCCTGAAAGGCCAAGCCGGCACGACAGTTTCAGGTAAGGCAGGCAGCATCACCTGGGCTTAAAATTACCTGGGCTTAAAATTACCGGGGCTTGAAACGGCGGCGGCCATGCAATCTCGCAGCGCAATATCATGACGGCAGCGCAAGATGAATCCGCTGTGCCGCCCGATGCCCGGCGCCCCAGTATCCTTGATGCGCTGATACCGGTTGTATTGCTGATCCTCTCGCTTTCCGCCTCCTATTACCTTTTCCGTGACAAAGCAGCCTATGGCCCCAATCAGGTGGCACTGTTGCTCTGCGGCGCCGTGGCGGCGGCGATCGGCTACAAGAACGGCCATGCCTGGGAGGATATCCGCCAGGCGGTGGTCAATGGCATCGGCACCGGCATCGGCGCGATCGGCATTCTCCTGGCCGTCGGCGCGCTGATCGGCACCTGGGCGCTCAGCGGCACCATTGTCGCCATGGTCTATTACGGCCTGCAGATTCTCAACCCAAACTACTTTTACGCGACTTCGGCATTGATCTGCGCGGCAATCGCTTTCAGTATTGGCAGTTCCTGGACCACGGCGGGGACGATCGGGATCGGTCTGATGGGAATAGCCGGGAGCATGGGGTTGTCGCCAGAAATCACCGCCGGAGCGGTGATCTCCGGCGCTTATTTCGGGGATAAGGCATCGCCGCTCTCGGATACGGCGAACCTCGCCACGGCCGCCGCCGGTTCGCCGCTCTTTGCCCATATCCGTGAATCGCTCTGGACCTCGCTGCCCGCTTTGGCGCTGGCCGTCTTTGGCTTCTGGCTGCTCGGCAAGCCGGGGGATTTCGATGCCTCGGGAACGCTGCTGGCGATCCGGCAGCATGTCATGGTCTCGCCCTGGAACTTCCTGCCTTTGCTGATCGTCCTCGGCCTCGCGCTGCTGCGCTTTCCGCCGATGATGGCCATTCTGCTCGGCGCTTTGGCAGGCGGTCTCATGGCGGTGATCAGTAACGGCGAGGCGGTGGCGGCCTTTGCCCAGGATGGCAATCTGGCTCGCCCCTGGGCGCTGCTCAAAGGCATCTGGTCGGCCCTGGCGACCGGTTATCAGAGTGCGACCGGCGATCCGGCGATCGACCAATTGACCAGCCGCGGCGGCATGTCCAGCATGCTCGTGACCGTCTGGCTGATCATCTGTGCGCTGGCTTTCGGCGCGGCGGTGGAGCATTGCGGCCTCTTGAGCCGCCTGGTCGATCCGCTGCTGGCAAGGGTGCGCCGTACCAGCAGCCTGGTGGCCCTGCTGGTTGCCACCTGCTTCGGCGCCAACGTCATCACCTCGGATCAATATATCTCCATCGTCATCCCCGGCAGGCTGTTCCGCAGCGAATTCAGCAAGCGCCATCTGTCACCGATCCTGCTCTCCCGCGTGATCGGCGATTCCGCCATCGTCACCTCGCCCTTGATCCCGTGGAACAGTTGCGGCGCCTATATGGCGGCGACGCTGGGGATATCGACCCTGGGCTATGCCGGCTTCTGCTTTTTCAATATTCTCAATCCCGTGCTGACGATCCTCTTCTGCATGCTGGGTCTTCGCGTCCTGCGCGACGATCCGGCGGCAGTGGGATCCAGCCTTCCCGGAAAGGGGCTTGCATGATGGTCCTGCGTTCGATCCGCTGCCGCCTCTTTGTCGCCGCCACAGCGGCGATGTTCCTGGTCACCGCCTGTTCCAAGGAAGAGGTCAAGGCGCCGCCGCCGCGCAGCGTGCGTGTGGTCAAGATCCAGCTGGAAGAGGCCGGCATCGGCGGCCATGCCAGCGGCGTCATCCAGTCGCGCTACAATGCCCAGGTTGGTTTCCTTGTCAGCGGCCGGCTGATCGAGCGCAAGGCCGATATCGGCATGGTGGTCAAAAAGGGTGATGTGCTGGCCCAGATCGATCCGACGGATTTCAAGAACAAGCTGACGGCGGCCCAGTCGCAGGTCACCTCGGCGCAGAGCGAGATCGCCCAGGCGGCCCCGCAGGAAGCGCGCTTGCGCAAGCTGCTGGCGGATGGCTTCACCACCCAGGCCGATTACGACAAGGCGCTGCGCACGCTCAACGTGTCGCAAGCGGATCTGCAGCAGGCCAATGCCAATCTGCGGCTCGCCCAGGACCAGGTCAAATATACGACACTGGTTGCCGATACCGATGGCGCCATCACCCAGACCGGCGCCGATCCCGGACAGGTGGTCAATGCTGGCCAGATGATCGTGCAGATCTCCCAGCTCGATGCGCGTGAAGCGGTCTTTGCCCTCAGCGAGCGCGCGATCACTTTTGCCAGTCGCATCCAGGTGGTGCATGTGGCGCTGCAATCCGACCCCACCATCACCACGGAAGGCACGATCCGCGAGATTTCGCCGACCGCCGATCCGGTGACCGGCACCTATACCGTCAAGGTTGCCTTGCCGGAACCGCCCGATGCGATGCGGCTCGGGGCGGTCGTCACCGGCAGCGTCGATCTGAAGGGCGATGAGGTTGCCATCATCCCGACCTCGGCCCTGCTGCAATCAGCGAAGGAGCCGGCTGTCTGGCTGGTGTCGCCCGATCAAGGCGGGGCGGTGGTGCATATGAAGCCGGTCAAGGTCGAGCGCTTCGACACCGACACTGTCACCATTTCCCAGGGTCTTCAGAATGGCGACATGGTGGTCACGGCGGGCATCAACTGGCTCGCCGACGGACAACAGGTGGCGTTGCCAGAGGGGGCCGGCCAGTGATCGGTTTCAATCTCTCGGAATGGGCCCTGCATCACCGCTCGCTGGTGATCTTTTTCATGATCATCTGCGCCTTTGCCGGCGCCGATTCATATCTGCGGCTCGGCCGTGAGGAAGATCCGGCCTTCGCCATCAACACCATGGTGGTGCAGACCGCCTGGCCGGGCGCCACCACCTCGGACATGATGGAGCAGGTGACCGACAAGCTGGAAAAGAAGCTGCAGGAGACGCCGAGCCTCGACTATCTCAAGAGCTATACCAAGCCGGGCCAATCGGTCATCTACGTTAACGTGCTTGATTCGACGCCGGCGAGCAGCCTGCCGGATATCTGGTATCAGGTCCGCAAGAAGGTCGCCGATATCCGCGCGACGCTGCCGTCAGGCATCCAGGGGCCGTTCTTCAACGATGAATTCGGCGATGTCTATGGCGTGATCTATGGCCTGACTTACGACGGCTTCAATATGCGCGAAGTGCGCGACTTTGCCGAACAGGCGCGCACCAGCTTCCTCGCCCAGCCGGATGTCGCCAAGGTGATCATCTTCGGCACCCAGGACGAAAAATACTATCTCACCATCTCGCCCAAGAAGCTGGCGGCACTGCAGCTCAATCTCAATGACGTGTTGACCGCCATCGCCAATCAGAACATCGTCGTTCCGGCCGGTGTGGTGAGCACCAGCAAGGAGGAATATCTGATCGAGGTCTCGGGCGCCCTGACCTCGACCGATAGCCTCAAGCAGATCAATCTCTTCATCAATAACCGCTTCTACAAGCTGAGCGAGATCGCGGCCGTGCAGCACGGCTATGTCGATCCGCCGCAGAAGATGTTCCAGGTCAATGGTCGGCCGGCGATCGGGCTCGGTATTTCCATGCGTCCTGGCGGCAACGTCCTGCGGATGGGCGAGGATCTGCGGAAGATCGCCGCCGGCATCGAGCAGCGCTTCCCGATCGGCGTCAATGTCACGCTGGTCTCCGATCAGCCGGAGGTGGTCAAGGGGGCGATCGGCGGCTTCACCAAGGCGCTGGGCGAGGCCGTCGTCATCGTCCTGGCCGTCAGCTTCCTCAGCTTGGGCATGCGGGCCGGCCTGGTCGTCGCCTTCGCCATCCCCCTGGTGCTGGCGATCGTCTTCCTTGGCATGGAGATCATGGGGACCAGTCTGCAGCGCATTTCGCTCGGCGCCCTCATCATCGCCCTCGGCCTGCTGGTCGATGATGCGATGATCACGGTCGAGATGATGATCGCGAAAATCGAGGAGGGCTTCGAAAAGGTCAAGGCGGCGACCTTTGCCTATACCTCCGTCGCCTTTCCCATGCTGACTGGCACCTTGGTGACGGCCTTCGGTTTCCTGCCGATCGGCTTTGCCAAGAGCGGTGTCGGGCAATACTGCTTCTCGCTCTTCTCCGTCATCCTGATCGCCTTGCTGATCTCCTGGATCGTCGCCGTCGTCTTTACACCGCTGATCGGCGTCTTCATTCTGCCGTCGAAGATGAAAAGCAAGCACGGTGCTGAACATAACAAAGGCATGTTTACCCGTGTCTTCAATGTGATGATCACTGCCTGCATGCGCTACAAATACGTCACGATCGGCGTGACCCTGGCGCTCTTCGCTCTGTCGCTCTACGGCACAAAATTTGTGCAGCAGCAATTCTTCCCGGCTTCGGACCGGCCGGAGCTGCTGGTCACCATGACCCTCAACAAGAACGCCTCGATCTTCCAGACCCAGTCGGATGTCGATCGCTTCACCAAGCTGCTGCAGGACGATCCAAATATCGAACGCTATTCGA
>DATMUQ010000151.1:0-14410 GCA_035563795.1 Terriglobales bacterium
TGGCGCGCACCAAGGCACAGATGGATCGCCTGCCGCTCAATCGGGAAACTCAGGCGGCCATCCGTCATGCCTTGTCCGCCTGCCGCCATTTAGCGGAGCGGCCGGGCCGGGCGGTGCAGTCGCTCTGGATGGCGGCAAATCAGCTGGCAAGCGCGATCGACACCTTGCCGGTGGATCAGGTCGCCGCCGCGTGCCGTGCCGTGGCGGCATTGCGCGAATGCGCCGATCTGCTGGTGCAGCATGAAGCCTTTTTCACCGGACGGACTCGCAAAATTCTTCCCGCGGCGCCGCTCCGATTGCAGGAAGCAATGTGATGTTGACCGAAAGCAATGTCGCCGGCGTCTATATGGCGCCCATCGTTCTCTACGGCCTCGCCGCAGGTGTCGTGTTCCTGGTGCTGCGCTGGGTTTTGACCCAGCTCGGTTTCTGGCGGCTGGTCTGGCATCCGGGCCTGTTCGAGATCGGCCTCTTCATTTCCATTCTGTCAGCCCTTGTGCTGGTCTTTCCGTGAGCGTGGATCGCAACTGAAATGTGGTTTGTTGGCAAAATCTTCCGTGTCACCATGACGGTGGCGATGTCGCTGGTGGCGGTCATTCTTGGCGTTGCTCTGTGGCACTACTACATGGTCGATCCCTGGACTCGTGACGGCACCGTACGGGCCGAGGTCGTGGCGCTGGCGCCGGAAGTCTCCGGTACGGTGGTCGAGATCAAGGTGGTCGACAACCAGTTCGTCCATAAGGGCGACGTGCTCTATGTCATCGACCCGACGCGCTTTCAGCTAGCCTTGGCCCAGGCCCAGGCGACGGCGGAAAGTCGCCGGCAGGACATGATCGTGGCGCAGCAGCAATCCGCGCGCCGGGCGGCCTTGACCGACCTTGCGGCGTCAAAGGAAGAGAAAGAGCGCTATAGCGGCACTGCCGCGGTCGCCGCCGCGAATTATAACGAAGCCCTGGCTGAGGTGAATGTTGCCAAGGTCAATCTCGACCGCAGTGTCATCCATGCCCCGGTCAACGGCTATGTGACCAATCTGCTGCTGCGCCAGGGCGATTTCGCCACCGCCGGGCAGAAGACGGTCTCGGTCATCGACAGCGATTCCTTCTGGATCGCCGGCTATTTCGAAGAGACCAAGCTGGCGCAGATCCATCGCGGCGATGTCGCCCATATCAAGTTGATGGGCTTCGACGGCGATGTCATCGGCCATGTCGACAGCCTGGCGCGCGGCATCACCGACCAGAACGGCGATAGCGGTTCGGAAGGGCTGGCGAATGTGAACCCGGTCTTCACCTGGGTGCGGTTGGCGCAGCGTTTCCCGGTGCGCATCCATGTCGATCACGTACCGAACGGGATTGATCTCGCCATGGGCATGACCTGCACGGTCAAGATCGGCGACCAGCGCACCACGTTGCGGGAAAGTGTATCCCAGGTGACTGCGGCGGCGCAGACCACCTTGGTGGCGCTGTGGAGTGCTTCAGTCGTTGCGGTCCAGGCCAGCACGGTCAGCAAATAACAACCCAGCCGAAGGTGTGGGCGGGGATCAGCTATCGAGGATGGATTCGAAGGCCTTCCGGAAACCGCTGAAGAGAGCGGCCCGGTCCAGGTTCGGATTGCGGATGATCCGGATCGACAGACCTTCGAACAAAGCGGCGATCAGCTCAAAACGCGCCGCCACTTCCTGGTCGGTGAGATGCCGGCCACGCGCGGCAAGGCCCCGTTTCATTGTGTCGATGACGGTCTGACGGATGACCCGGTCGGATCCCTGGACGATGGCCTCGACTTTCGGATTGCGGGTCGCCTCGACGACGATTTCCAGATCCAGTATGGCAGCAGGGATATCGGTATGTCGGTCGAAGCCATCGCCGCAGGCCGTCTTCATCGAGTCCAGAATGTCATCGGCCTGATTGAAGCCGCTGAACATGGTCATCAGATCCTGGACGTCCCGTTCGGCAATCGCCGAGATGATCGCCTCTTTGTTTTCGAAGTAGTGATAGATGTGGCCGACGCTCATCTTGGCCGCCTTGGAAATGGTGGCCATGCTGGTCCCGTGAAAGCCCTGGCGACGGAAGCATTCGACGGCGGCATCCAGAATCTGGCGCCGGCGGATTTCGCTACGGTCTGCTTCAAGGTTCGCGGATTCAGTCATTTGTAGAAAATCTCATCGCAGTCAACACAGGGTGGGCGGCTTCGGCACGTATCTAAGATACCCCTTGACGGTTCCGGCGTCTATTCTAGAATGAGCATTCATTCTAGAATGATCGTTCATTCTATTACCTGGAGCTCTGACGTGCCATTTTCTTTTGATTCCAATAGCTTGCGAAATTCAACCCGTTCTCGGGCGCGGGAGACCGCCGTTTGGCAGTCATCGTTCAGGAAGGTCGGAGCCCTCGGTCTTGCGCTGGGCCTCGCTCTGGCGGTCACAGCTTGTGAGAAGCCGCAAGCCTCGCAGCAGGCGCAGGCGGCGGCACAGCCCATGGAAGTGGGGGTGAAGACCCTGACCGCCCAGCGCGTATCGCTGACCACCGAATTGCCGGGTCGTGTCTCCGCCTTCCTGGTCTCCGAAGTGCGGCCGCAGGTCGGTGGCATCCTGCGCAAGCGGCTGTTCGAGGAAGGCAGCGACGTCAAGGCCGGGCAGGTGCTCTACGAGATCGACCCCGCGACCTACCAGGCGACCTATGACAATGCCGCGGCGGCGCTGGCGAAGGCCAAGGCGACGGCGGCGTCATCGCGCGCCAAGGCATCGCGTTACAAGGACCTCGTCGCCATCAACGCCATCAGCAAGCAGGATTACGACGACGCGGTGGCAACGGCGCAGTCCGATGCGGCGGAGATCGCGGCCGATGAGGCGGCTCTGGAATCCGCCAAGATCAATCTCGACTATACTAAGGTCACGGCGCCTATTTCCGGCCGCATCGGCAAATCGGCGGTGACGCCGGGTGCCTTGCTCACCGCCAGCCAGACTGATGCGCTGGCCACCATCCAGCAGCTCGACCAGATCTATGTCGACGTAACGCAATCGAGCGCCGACCTGCTGCGGCTGCGGCGCGACCTGGCCAGTGGCAAGCTAGTCGCGGCCGGCGCCAACCAGGCCAAGATCGCCCTGCTGCTGGAAGATGGCAGCCATTACGACCATGAAGGCGTGCTGCAATTCACCGATATCACGGTGAACGAGACTACCGGCAGCGTCACTTTGCGAGCGGTGTTCCCCAATCCGGATGCCTTCCTGCTGCCGGGCATGTATGTCCGTGCCGTCCTGGAAGAGGGCGTCGACGACAAGGGTGTGCTGGTGCCGCAGCAGGGTGTCTCGCGCAACATCAAGGGCGAGGCGACGGCATTGGTGGTCAATGCCGAGAGCAAGGTCGAGCAGCGCATCCTCAAGACCGATCGCACCGTCGGCGACCAGTGGCTGGTCAGCGGCGGTGTTGCCGCCGGCGATCGCGTCATCCTCGATGGCCTGCAGAAGATCCAACCCGGCATGCCGGTGAAGCCAGTCGAACTGACGGCGGCGGAGACCGGCGGCACTGCCGGAGCCGGCAATGCGACGGGCCAGGGCCAGCCCTGACCCAGCCCTAAGCCAAAGTCAGCCGCAAGCCGGGCTCAGTTCTAAGAGAGAATTTCCATGTCGCGTTTCTTTATCGATCGCCCGGTCTTTGCCTGGGTCATCGCCATCATCATCATGCTCGCGGGCGCCCTGGCGATCCGGACCTTGCCGATCGCGCAATATCCGGAGATCGCGCCGCCGGCCGTCGCCATTACCGCGACCTATCCTGGCGCCTCGGCCAAGACCCTGGAGGACACCGTCACCCAGGTGATCGAGCAGAAGATGAAGGGCATCGATCACTTGAGTTACATGGCCTCGACCAGTGACTCATCCGGCAGCGTCACCATCACCCTGACCTTTGCCTCGGGCACCGATCCCGACATCGCCCAGGTGCAGGTGCAGAACAAGCTGCAGCTGGCGACACCGCTGCTGCCGCAGGAAGTGCAGCAGCAAGGCATCACGGTCGAGAAATCGGCGACCAACTTCGCCCTGGTGCTGGCCTTCTATTCGCCCGATAACAGCCTGACCCAGTACGATCTGGCTGATTATGTCGCCGCCAATATCGAGGACCAGATCAGCCGCATCGATGGTGTGGGCGACGTCACCATGTTTGGCGCCCAATATGCCATGCGCATCTGGCTCGATCCGGACAAGCTGACCAATTACAAGCTGACGCCGAGCGATGTCTCGACCGCGCTTCAGGCACAGAATGCCCAGATCGCGGCCGGTCAGCTCGGCGGCGCGCCGGCCCTCAAGGGACAGCAGCTCAACGCCACCATCACGGCACAGAGCCGCCTGCAGACGGTCGGCCAGTTCGAGAACATCCTGCTGCGTACTAATACGGACGGCTCGACGGTGCATCTGAAGGATGTCGCCCGGGTCGAGCTCGGCAGCGAAACCTATGACAACGTCTCGCGCTTCAACGGCAAGCCGGCGACCGGTATCGCCATCAAGCTGGCGACCGGCGCCAATGCCTTGGCGACGGCCGATGCGGTGAAGGCAAAGATCGCCGAGCTCTCGCATTATTTCCCCGCCGGCATGGCGGTCGATGTTCCCTATGATACGACACCTTTCGTGCGGGTCTCGATCGAAGAGGTGATCAAGACGCTGGCGGAAGCCATCGGCCTGGTCTTCCTCGTCATGCTGGTCTTCCTGCAGAATTTCCGCGCAACGCTCATTCCCACCATCGCCGTGCCGGTGGTGCTGCTCGGCACTTTTGCCGTGCTGGCAGCCTGCGGTTTCTCCATCAACACGCTGACCATGTTCGGCACCGTGCTGGCGATCGGCCTGCTGGTCGACGACGCCATCGTTGTGGTGGAAAACGTCGAGCGCGTGATGAGCGAGGAGGGGCTGTCGCCACGCGAGGCGACCCGCAAATCCATGTCGCAGATCACCGGCGCCCTGGTCGGCATTGCGCTCGTCCTGTCGGCGGTGTTCGTGCCGATGGCCTTCTTCGGCGGCTCGACCGGTGTCATCTACCGGCAGTTCTCCATCACCATCGTCTCGGCCATGGTCCTCTCGGTGCTGGTGGCGATGATCCTGACGCCGGCGCTTTGCGCCACCTTGCTGAAGCCGGTCAAGAAGGGCGAGCATGCCGCCTATACCGGCCTCTTCGGCTGGTTCAATCGCGGCTTCGACCGCAGCAGCAATGCCTATCAGGGCATGGTTGGTCATATCCTGCGGCGCGGCCTGCGCTATCTTGTGGTCTATGGCGCCATCCTGGTCGGCATGGGCTTCCTGTTCGTGCGCTTGCCGACCGCCTTCCTGCCGGAAGAAGACCAGGGCTTCCTCTTTGCCCAGGTACAGCTGCCGGCCGGCGCTACCCAGGAACGCACCGTCAAGGTGCTGGAACAGGTGGAACAGCACTTCCTGGTCGACCAGAAGGAAGCCGTCGGGAAGATCTTCACCGTGGCCGGCTTCAGCTTCGCCGGTACCGGCCAGAACAATGGCATCGCCTTCATCAATCTGCGCGACTGGAGCGAGCGACAGCGGCCTGACCTGAAGGTCGACGCGGTTGCCGGCAAGGCCATGGGCGCCTTTGCGCGGATCCGCGAAGCCCTGGTCTTCGCCTTTGCCCCGCCGGCGGTGCTGGAGCTCGGCAATGCCACCGGCTTCGATCTGCAATTGCAGGACAATGCCGGCCTTGGCCATGAAGCGCTCATGGCCGCGCGCAACCAGGTGCTTGGCATGGCGGCACAGAATCCGGTGCTGATGGCGGTGCGCCCCAATGGCCAGGAGGATACGCCGCAGCTGCAGGTCGATGTCGATCAGTCCAAGGCGACGGCCCTTGGCCTCAGCATCGCCGATATCAACGATACGCTCTCGGTGGCCTGGGGCAGCTCCTATGTCGACGACTTCATCGACAAGGGCCGCGTGAAGAAAGTCTATCTGCAGGCCGATGCCAAGTTCCGCATGAGCCCGGAGGATCTTGACCGGCTCTATGTCAGGAATTCCGGTGGCGACATGGTGCCGTTCTCGGCCTTTGCCCATGCCCATTGGACCTTCGGCTCGCCGCGTCTCGAGCGCTATAACGGCGTCTCTTCGACCGAGATCCTCGGTCAGCCGGCACCAGGCCATAGCACCGGTGAAGCGATGGCGGCGATGGAAGCGATCGCGGCCAAGCTGCCGGCCGGGATCGGCTATTCCTGGACGGGACTGTCCTACCAGGAACGCCTGTCAGGCTCGCAGGCACCGGCGCTCTATGCCATCTCGCTGCTGGTCGTCTTCCTCTGCCTTGCC
Source organism: Terriglobales bacterium (assembly GCA_035563795.1). Lineage (GTDB taxonomy): Bacteria > Pseudomonadota > Alphaproteobacteria > Dongiales > Dongiaceae > Dongia_B. The sequence goes on from DATMUQ010000151.1 coordinate 6,275, forward strand.
GCCTTGTATGAGAGCTGGTCGATACCGTTCTCGGTGATGCTGGTGGTGCCGCTCGGCGTACTCGGCGCGCTTGCCGCGGCGACCCTGCGCGGCCTGTCGAACGACGTCTATTTCCAGGTCGGCCTGCTGACCACCATCGGTCTTTCGGCGAAGAACGCGATCCTGATCGTCGAATTCGCCAAGGAGCTGCAGGAGCAGGGCAAGGACTTGGTCACCGCCACATTGGAAGCCGTCCGCATGCGACTGCGGCCGATCCTGATGACATCGCTCGCCTTCATGCTCGGCGTGCTGCCGTTGGCGATCAATAACGGTGCTGGTTCCGGCAGCCAGAACGACATCGGCACCGGCGTGCTCGGTGGCATGATCTCGGCGACGGCGCTCGGCATCTTCTTTGTGCCGCTCTTCTTCGTGCTGGTTCGGCGCGTCTTTAAGGGAAAGCAGCGGCCCGCGACTGAAACCCCGCAAGGCATCGACGATGGCACCGCTGTCGCCGGCCAGGGGGAGGGATGATGATGAAACACACAATCCTGCTCGCCGGCACGGCTATGCTGTTGCTGTCCGGCTGTATCAATCTGCAACCGGATTATAAGCGCCCCGAACTCGCGGCGCCCAATAGCTGGCCGACGGGTGCCGCCTATCGCCCGGCCGCTTATGACCCGAAGAAGCCGGCCATTGCCGATATGGGCTGGGACCAGTTCTTCTCCGACGACAAGCTGCGCAAGCTGATCGACATCGGCATCGCCAATAACCGCGATCTGCGCATTGCCATGCTCGACGTGGTGAAGGCGCGGGCGCAGTATCGGGTGCAGCGGGCTGAGCAATTGCCGACGGTCAATCTCGAAGGCCAGGGCGACATCCAGCGGACACCGCGGCGTCTCTCGCAGACCGGCAAGTCTGATGTTTCCCATCAGTACACCGCTGAAGTCGGTGTCAGCTCCTATGAACTCGACCTCTTCGGCCGTATCCAGAGCCTGAAGGACCAGGCACTGGAAGAGTTCTTCGCCACTGAAGAGGCGCAGCGCAGTTCGCAGATCACACTGGTTGCGGAAATCGCCAGCGCCTATGTCACCCTGGCGGCAGATATGGAACGGCTGAAGCTGGCGCAGGACACGCTGGCGAGCCAGCAGCAATCCTACGACCTCACCAAGCGCAGCTTCGAGATCGGCAACTCATCCGAGCTGGACGTGCGGCAGGCGCAGACCAGCGTCGATACGGCGCGGGTCGATATCGCCACCTTCACCGCCGATATCGCCCAGGACCAGAACGCTTTGGCGTTGCTGCTCGGTACCTCGGTGCCGAGCGACTTGTTGCCGGAACAGACTCTGGGAACGGTCACTGCCTTGCAGGACATCCCTGCCGGCATTCCCTCGGATGTATTGCAGCGACGCCCGGATATCCTGCAGGCCGAACACACGCTGAAGGGGGCCAATGCCAATATCGGTGCGGCGCGCGCCGCTTTCTTCCCGAAGATTACCCTGACGGCAACCAGCGGCCGGGCCAGCGATGCGCTCTCGACCCTGTTCAAGGCGGGTACGGGGGCCTGGGCCTTCGCACCTGACATCGTCCTGCCCATCTTCGACTGGGGCGAGAACCAGGCCAATCTCGATGCCGCCAAGGCGGACCGGGATATCGATATCGCGCAATACGACAAGGCGATCCAGACGGCGTTCGAGGAAGTGGCAAATGCCCTGGCCGATTACGGCACCATCGACGACAAGATGGCGGCCCAGCAATCGCTGGTCGAGGCCACCTCGGAAAGCTACCGGCTCTCGGACGCGCGCTACCGCAAGGGGGTGGAGAACTATCTCGACGTGCTCGATTCACAGCGCTCGATGTATAGCGCCCAGCAGGACCTGATCACCGTGCGCCTGGATAAGCAGGCTAACCTGGTGACGCTCTACAAGGTCCTGGGCGGCGGCTGGAGCAAATCGTCGAGCTGATCGCAGCGCCGTTTCAGTGTCGTTTTATGTCCGCTCTGTAACCCTGTTTTTCCCCACTTACATATTGAAACAATAAACTTTTTCGCCTTCGGCAATATCTGCGCCGGAGGCGAAAAAGGACCGCCCGGTCTCATTGGCCGCCCCGTAGAAGAGTCAAATCCCCAGCAGCAGCGACCGGCCAATCGGCCGATCGCCCCTGACAGTGCAGGCGGATTGGCATGCAACGCGGTGGGCTATAGGAGGCCAGGATGAGCATTGGTTCCATCGGCAGTTCGGGCAGTTCCAGCCTGAGCCTGCTGCAGCAGTGGCAACAGAAGATCTTCAGTTCGATCGATACCGACAGCGATGGATCGATCACCAAATCGGAATTGGAAACAGCCGTTACCAAGGCCGGTGGCACCACGGATCAGGCCGATGCGCTTTATTCGCAGCTCGATCCCAACGATACCGGCAGTGTCAGCGAATCGCAGTTCAGCGCCAATATGCCGGCGCCGATGCTCAGCCCGCAGATGATGTCGCAGCTGATTTCCTACCAGTCGACGGATGGCAGCAGCACCGATGCGACCAGCGGCGTGTCTGGCTCGAATTCGGGTTCGCAGCTTGCCAGCAGTCTCTTCTCGCAGATCGATGCGGATGGCGACGGCTCCATCACCAAGTCGGAGCTGGAGAAGGCGGTCACCGATGCCGGTGGCACAACGGACGAAGCGGACGCCCTTTACGCCAAGCTTGATCCCAACAATACCGGCAGCGTCGATGAATCGACCTTTGCCCAGGCGCTGCAGCCGCCTCCGCCGCCCCCGCCAATGGCGAGCAGCAGCGATACCAGCGGCGACAGCAGCTCGGATGACAGCACCTCCGCGACGTCAGCGACCAGCAGCACCAGTTCCAGCGACACCGCCGCCCTGGATGCGTTGAAAGAGCTGATCGCAGCCATCGAGACTGCTGAAAACAGCAGCACCTCCAGCGATAGCAGCTCGTCCTCGAGCAGTACCGACAGCTCGACGAGTTCCACCTCCAGCTCGAGCACCAGCAGCACGGCGGCAGATGATGCCGTGAAGGCGCTGCTCGATGCGATGCGGGATGCCGCCTCTACTGCCAGCAGCAGCTCCAGCAGCGACAGTTCGAGTAGTGACAGCTCCAGCAGCAATTCCAATAGCAGCGGCTATCTGGCGGGTGCTGCCTTGCAAAACCTGCTGCATTTCTATGCCGCGGCCGGCAATCTGATGACGCCGGACTTCATGTCGACGACCAGCACCAGCGCCTGATCGTTGCCTAGCCAATCAAAGACGCTGAGCGGGGCGGCACTTGGGTGTCGCCCCGTTTCCCCTTGCCAGTCCCTGAGCCGTAATATCCCGAGCTTGACGCTGCCGGTTTGAGCGTCGAAGCTGTGGTCCTGCGCTATCGCGCATAGTTATTGACCGTCGGCGAAGGGATATGGACGTTCTGGTGTCGGAAGACCGTGTCATTGCATCAGATGACACCACGGCGGCGGTGCAGAGTGCCGGCATGCAGGGCGCCGCGCGGCTGGTCGTTGCCAGGATCGATGGCACGGATCGGCTGGCCGATCTATATCAGGCGACGCCGCTACGCATCCTGTTTCCCTATCCGCTCCCCGGCGATCCGCTGACAGCTGCTCTGGTCAATACCTCGGGCGGCCTGGTCGGCGGCGATCAGTTGCAGCTCGCGGTCACGGTCGGTGCAGGGGCCAAGGCCCTGGTTTGCGCGCAAGCAGCGGAGAAAGTCTATCGCTCCTCCGGGCTGGATAGCCGTATCGACATCGACCTCGCGATTGGCGCCGGTGGCTGGCTGGAAATGCTGCCCCAGGAGACCATCCTGTTCGACGGCGCGCGGCTACGGCGGCGCAGCCGGGTCGATCTGGCCGGCGATGCCCAGTTCCTCGGTGGCGAGATTCTGGTCTTCGGCCGGCAGGCGCGGGGCGAGCGCCTGCGTCACGGCCTAGTCCATGATGGCTGGGAAATCCGCCGCGATGGCAAATTGTCCTGGGTGGATCGTCTGCGCCTCGAGGGTGATCTCGATGCGCTGATTGCGCAAAGATCGGCGCTGGACGGGGCTGCGGCAGCGGCCAGCTTGATCTTCGCGGCGCCTGACGCCGCCAGCCATTTGCCCGCGCTGCGGGCACAGCTGGAAGGGTTTCCCGGCCAAGCGAGTGCGACCTGCGTCAATGGCATCCTGGTCGCCCGCTGGCTGGCGGACGACCCCTTGATTCTGCGCCAAGCCTTTGCCAAAGCTTGGATTTTCCTCCGCATTACAAAAAAAATGCCGGCCAGCCTGCCAAGGCTCTGGCATATCTGATGCTGCGCTGCCACAATCTCTCCCGCAGTGCAGCAGAATCGGAGCGGTAGCAAATACCGCCCAAGCGTCGTCGGGAGGAGAGGCCATGCTCTTATCGCCTCGGGAAAAGGACAAGCTCCTGGTGGCCATGGCCGCCCAGGTGGCACGCCGGCGCTTGGAGCGTGGCGTCAAGTTGAACTATCCGGAAGCCGTGGCACTGATCACCGATTTCGTGGTCGAAGGGGCCCGCGATGGCCGCAGTGTCGCCGAACTGATGCGCGAGGGCGCCCTCGTCATCAACCGCGGCCAGGTGATGCCGGGCATCGCCGAGATGCTGCATGAAGTCCAGGTTGAAGCGACCTTTCCGGACGGGACCAAGCTGGTCACCGTCCACGAACCCGTTCGCTGATCGGGGGCGGCTATGATCCCCCCGAAAATGATTCCCGGTGAGATTTTCCCCGCTTCCGGCACGCTGGAACTGAATGCGGGACGTCCCACCGTGACGGTGACGGTTGCCAATACCGGCGACCGGCCGATCCAGGTCGGCTCGCATTACCACTTCTATGAAACCAATGCCGCGCTCGCCTTCGATCGCGAAAAGGCGCGCGGATTTCGCCTCGATATTCCGGCTGGCACGGCGGTGCGTTTCGAGCCCGGCCAGAGTCGTGATGTGACCCTGGTCGCCTTGTCGGGTTCCGGCACGGTCTGGGGCTTCAACGGCAAGGTCAATGGCCCACTGACAGACAAGCGGGAGGGCTGAGCATGGCCTATCAGATCGATCGCCGTGCCTATGCCGCCATGTTCGGCCCCACCAAGGGCGACCGGCTGCGCCTCGCCGATACCGATCTCGTCATCGAGGTCGAGGAAGATCGCACCATCTATGGCGAAGAGATGAAATTCGGCGGTGGCAAGGTGATCCGCGACGGCATGGGCCAGTCGCAGGTGACACGGGCGGGCGGCGCCGTCGATACCGTCATCACCAATGCACTGATCCTCGACTACTGGGGCATCGTCAAAGCCGATATCGGCCTCAAGGATGGCCGCATCGCCGCGATCGGCAAGGCCGGCAATCCCGATATCCAGCCCGGTGTCGATATCATCATTGGCCCCGGCACCGAAATCATTGCCGGCGAAGGCCGCATCGTCACCGCTGGCGGCATCGATGCGCATATCCATTTCATCTGCCCGCAGCAGGTCGATGACGCGCTTTATTCCGGTGTCACCACCTTGCTTGGCGGTGGCACCGGCCCGGCCGATGGCACCAAGGCGACGACCTGCACGCCGGGTCCCTGGCATATGGCGCGGATGCTGCAAGCGGCGGAAGGCCTGCCGATCAATCTCGGCTTCTTCGGCAAGGGCAATGCGGCGCGGCCCGAAGCCCTGATCGAGCAGATCCAGGCCGGCGCCTGTGGCCTCAAATTGCATGAGGATTGGGGCACCACGCCGGCGGCGATCGACAATTGCCTCGCGGTCGCCGAGGTGATGGATGTCCAGGTGGCGATCCACACCGATACCTTGAATGAATCCGGCTTCTGCGAAGACACCGTCGCTGCTTTCAAGAACCGCACCATCCATGCCTTCCATACCGAAGGGGCGGGTGGGGGGCATGCGCCGGATATCATCCGGCTCTGCGGCCTCGCCAATGTGTTGCCGTCTTCCACCAATCCGACGCGGCCCTTCACGGTCAATACCGTGGATGAGCATCTCGACATGCTGATGGTCTGCCATCACCTCGACAAGCGCATCCCGGAAGACATCGCCTTCGCCGAGAGTCGCATCCGCCGCGAGACCATCGCCGCTGAGGATATCCTGCACGATATCGGCGCCATGAGCATGATGTCCTCCGACAGCCAGGCCATGGGCCGGATCGGCGAAGTCATCATCCGCACCTGGCAGACGGCGCATAAGATGAAAGCCCAGCGTGGCGCGCTGCCGGGCGAGGGCAATAACGACAATCTGCGCGCCAGGCGCTACATCGCCAAATACACCATCAATCCGGCGATCAGCCATGGCATCGCCGAATGGGTAGGTTCCGTTGAAGTCGGCAAGCTCGCCGATCTCGTCTTGTGGAAGCCGGCTTTCTTCGGCGTGAAACCGGAACTGGTACTGAAATGCGGCAGCATTGCCGCGGCTGCCATGGGCGACCCCAATGCCTCGATCCCGACGCCGCAGCCGATCCATTACCGACCTATGTTCGGTGCCTTCGGCCGTGCCATGACAGCGAGCGCCGTGACCTTCGTCAGCCAGGCGGCACAGGAAAATGGCGTCGCCGCGCAACTCGGCCTGCAGCGCGCGACCTTGGCGGTCAGCGGCACACGCGGCCTGACCAAAGCGGCCATGAAGCTCAACGATGCCTGCCCGCATATCGAGGTCGATTCCGAGACCTATGAGGTCCGGGCCGATGGTGAATTGCTGACCTGTCAGCCGGCCCGCGAACTGCCGCTGGCGCAACGTTACTTTCTGTTCTGAGGTCCCCGTGCGCCGTGCCGCCACCCATGCACCTGCCGGTTCCTGGCCGAAAGCTGAAAAGCTTGCTGCAATCACCCTCGATTGGGGCGATCGGCACCGCCGCCGCATCCTGCTGACCGATGATGCCGGTGCCGAATTCCTGCTCGATCTCCCAGAGGCACTCCATCTTGCCGATGGCGATGGATTGCAGCTCGATGCCGGGGGCTGGGTCGAGGTGCGTGCGGCGGATGAGGCGGTGATGGATGTCACTGCGACCGATGCGGCTGCCCTGGCGCGGCTGGCTTGGCATATCGGCAACCGTCATAAACCGGTACAGATCCTCTCGGCCGGTGCTTTGCGCCTGCCGCAGGACCACGTGCTGGAAGAGATGGTCCGCGGCCTTGGCGGTGCGGTGGAGATGAAGCACGCACCGTTCCAGCCGGAGCCCGGCGCCTATGCCACCACCAAAGGCGGTCCGGCGCTGCAGGGCCATGACCATGTGCATGATCGTGATCACGGCCATCATCACGATCATGATCACAGTCACGATGGCCACGATCATCACGGGCACAGCCACCAGGAGCATCGTCACCGCCATGGCTGACGGCCGCCACGAAGTCGCGACATTGCGGGGTCTGCCGGCCGAGCAGGTGATGCAGCTCATGGCCTGGCTGTCACCGGCTTTTCCGGTCGGTGCCTTCAGTTATTCGCACGGCATCGAACAGGCGGTCGAGGCTGGCCTCGTCATCGACCGTGCCACCACGGCATCCTGGATCGCCGGCATTCTGCAATATGGGGCCGGCTGGGTCGATGCCGGCCTCTTCCTCGCCGCCCATCGCGCCGTCATCTCGGTGGATGCCGCGGATCTGGGTGAGATCGTTGCCATGGGTGCAGCTTGGCGCGGCACCGCGGAGACGGCGCTGGAATCCTCGGCCCAGGGCAATGCCTTTGTCGCGACCTTGCGGGCGGGCTGGGACCTGCCCCAGGCGGCGGCCTGGTTCGAGCGCTTGCCGGCGATGCCGGTCTACCCGATCGCGGTTGCTATCGCCGCCGCGAGCTGCGCCATTGTTGAGGAGATTGCGCTTGCTGCCTATCTCCAGGCTTTCGCCGCCAATCTCATCAGCGCCGCGCAGCGCCTGGTGCCGTTGGGCCAGACCGACGGCCAGCGCATCCTGGCGACCCTGACGGCGGAAATCGGCGACATCGTTGCCCTTGCCCGGAAAACATCCTTCGACGATATCGGCAGTGCTGCCCTGATGGTCGATTGGACCAGCGCTCAACATGAAACCCAATATACGAGGTTGTTCCGCTCATGAGCTCGCCCCTTCGCGTCGGCATCGGTGGTCCCGTCGGCTCCGGCAAGACCGCCCTGATGGATCGGTTGTGCAAATATCTGCGCGACCACTACGACATCGCCGCCATCACCAATGACATCTATACGCGGGAGGATGCGGAG
>DATMUQ010000152.1:0-16517 GCA_035563795.1 Terriglobales bacterium
CGCAACCCGGATGCTGCCGAGCTGGTCCGCGCCAAGGCCGGCCATGTGATCGGCACGCTCAATCAGTTGCTGATCATCCTGAAGGGCCTGCCGCTCGCTTACGGCAAAGACATGCAGGACGACAAGGCGCCGACTTTCGCCGCCACCGATACGATCGCGCTCTGCCTCGCCGCTACGGCCGGCATGATCCGCGACCTGAAGGTCAATGACCAGCGTCTCCGCGACGCCACGCGCGGCGGCTTCTTGACTGCCACCGATCTCGCCGACTGGCTGGTCCGGGTCTTGAACCTGCCCTTCCGCGACGCCCATCACGTGACGGGCTCGATCGTCGCCCAGGCGGAGGCCGCGAATTGCCAGTTGCATGAATTGCCGCTGGCGGCGATGCAGAAGATCGAGAGCCGCATCACCGCGGATGTGTTCGACGTGCTGGGGGTCGATCAGTCGGTCGCCAGCCGCAAGAGTTTTGGAGGCACCGCGCCGGAAAACGTGCGCAGCGCCATCGCCGCAGCCAAGGAGCGTTTCCTATGAGGAGCCCAAATCAATCCCGTCGCCTGCTGCCGGTCCTGGCGCTGGTCCTGCTGACCACTTTGGTGGCCTGCGGCAAGAACGGCGAGCCGGTCCTCCCCGACAACACCTCAGGCGATCCCAAGAAGAACACCGACAATTACCCGCGGCAATATCCGACCAGCACCAAGCCGCAGACCGGTGTCTTCAACTGAACTGAGCCGGCTGCAGGATTTCGCAGCGGCAAGATGAAACAAAATGGCCGGCTTCGGCTTTTAGAGCAGATCGATCAATGACGCATTTTCCTTACGTGAACGGCCAGCTGCATATCGAAGGTGTGGCTGTCGCCAAGATCGCCGAGGCCGTCGGCACACCCTTCTACTGCTATTCGACGGCCGCCCTCACCGATCACTACCAGGCCTATATGGCGGCCCTGAAGGGGCTCGACGCGACGGTCTACTATTCGCTGAAGGCTAATTCCAACCAAGCGGTGATCGCCACCCTGGCAAAGCTTGGCGCCGGCGGCGACGTTGTCTCGGTCGGCGAGATGTATCGCGCGCTCAAGGCCGGCATCCCGGCCAGCAAGATCGTCTTTGCCGGCGTCGGCAAGACCCGCGAGGAGTTGAGCGAAGCACTGAAGGCCGGCATCCACCAGATCAACGTGGAATCCGAAGGCGAGCTGGAAGCCTTGAGCGAGATCGCGACCGCGCTTGGCAAGGAAGCGGTGATCGCGCTGCGCATCAATCCGGACATCGACGCCAAGACCCATGCCAAGATCTCGACCGGCAAGTCGGAGAACAAATTCGGCATCGATATCGATCACGCCGCGCAGATCTATTCCCGGGCGGCACATATGCCCGGCATTCGCGTTGCCGGCATCGCCTGCCATATCGGCTCGCAGCTGACCGATATCGCCCCCTATCGCGCCGCCTTCACCCGTATCGCCGAACTGGTCACCAGCCTGCGCCGCGCCGGCCTCCCGGTCGAACGGGTCGATCTCGGCGGCGGTGTCGGTATCGTCTATCGTGACGAACAGGTGATCGATCTCGCCGATTACGCGAAACTGGTGCGGGAAATCATCGCGCCCTTGGGCTGTGCCATCGAATTGGAGCCGGGCCGTAGCATCGTCGGCAATGCCGGATTGCTGGTCAGCCGCGTCATCAATGTGAAGCGGGGCGTCAGCCGCGATTTCGTCATTCTCGATGCGGCAATGAACGATCTCATTCGCCCCACCCTCTACGAGGCCTATCACGACATCATTCCGGTGACACAACCCGGCGATGTCGCACCGGTTGCGCGGATCGACGTCGTCGGCCCAGTCTGCGAGACCGGCGACCGCTTCGCCGAGCAACGCGCCCTGCCGCCGTTGAAAATGGACGATCTGGTAGCCATTTGCTCTGCCGGCGCCTACGGCTCGGTGATGTCTTCGACCTATAACACGCGGCTGCCGGCCGCCGAGGTCCTGGTCAAGGGCGATGCCTTCCAAGTGGTACGTCCGCGCCCCAGTTATGACGCAATCATCGGGCAAGACAGTCTACCGGCCTGGCTGTAAACTGCCTGCGGGCACGGCGGCCGCTCCGGCGGTCCAGGTGCCAGCGCAGTGAGCCGGCCGGGCGAAGCCAGACCGGCAAGGTGATCGGGCGAAGGAGCGATGCAGCAGAGCCCAGGACAGCCAAAGATACCTGCACCCGGCAGCGCCGCGCGCATCGGCCGGTCCCTGTTGTGGGATCTGCCTGAGCGCGTCCGGCCCTATCTCAGCGTTGCCCGGCTGGTTTTGCTGGTCGAGCGGATCGCGCCGCTGGGCCTCACGCTCCTCGTCATGCTGGGCGCCTTCGTCCTGGTGGCCTGGCTCGGCTTGTTCCGCTTCCTGCCCGCCTGGCTGCATCTCCTGATCCTGGTGGCGCTTGTTGCCGGCCTGCTGGCGGCCGGCTGGTTCCACCTCCGCCGGTTCCGCTGGCCCACGGGCGCCGAGGCCGTCCGCCGGGTAGAGCTCGATGGTGGTCTCAGCCATCGGCCCCTGACGCATCTGATGGACCGGGCCGTCGTCACCGGCGACGACCCCGCCTTGCAGCAGCTGTGGAAGCTGCACCGGAGCCGCCTGCTGCGCTCCATCGGCCCGCTGCGCTTTGCGACACCGCAGACCGATTTCCAGCAGCGCGATCCACTGGCCCTGCGGGCCCTGCTGCTGCTCATGATCCTGATCGCATTCGTTTTCACCGGGGATCTCGGCTGGCAGCGCATCATCCAGGCGGTCTCGCCGAATTTCGCCGGCTATGTCGCCGCCGATACCGTCACGGTCGATGCCTGGATCACGCCGCCGGATTACACCGGCCTGCCGCCGGTCAGCCTCACCGCCAACACCGACAATGCGGCCCAGCAGATTATCGTGCCGACCGGCAGCAAGCTGCTGGTCCAGGCCCAGGGCGTGGGTGCCGCCGCCCAATTGCAGGCCAATGGCAAGAGTGCCGACTTTGCCATGCTCGACCCGCTGACCCAGCGCATCGAGACGGTGCTGAAGACCGGCGATGAGATCGCGATCGAGGCTTCCGGCCGCCAGCTTGCCAAATGGCCGATCAAGATCGCGCCGGACCTGCCGCCGACCGCCGCTTTCGCCGCCACGCCCTCGCCAACCGATCGCGGTGCCCTGCGGGTCGAATTCACCGCCAGCGACGATTACGGCGTCAAGGACCTGCGCCTCTATATCCAGCGTGGCGACCAATCGATCGAAGCTCCGCTGCCCGTCTCGACCAGCGACAACAAGGCCGCCAAGGGTGCGAGCTATCTCGACTTCTCCGCCCATCCCTGGGCCGGCTTGCCGGTGGAACTGCGGCTGGTGGCGCGTGATGCCCTGGGCCAGGTCGGTGCCTCGGCGCCGATCTCGATTACCATGCCGGAACGACGCTTCTATCACCCGATCGCCCGCGCTTTGATCGAACAGCGCAAACAGCTGGCGGCGGCCGATCTCAAGGATCGCAACACGCTGGAGCAGATCGTCCAGGCGCTGGTGACCATCAATGAACAGCCTGGCGCCTATGACGACAATGTCTCGGCCTTCCTCGGCATCAATCTCGCCTGGCGTCAATTGATGGTCGATCCGCTGACCGAGCAGGCCCGCAGCGATATCGAACAGCTGCTCTGGGACACCGCACTCGATATCGAGGATGGCGGCGTCAGCCTCGCTTTGCGCGAGCTGCGGCGCCTGCAGCATGAACTCCAGGATGCCCTCAATCGCCATGCCTCGCCGGAGGAGATCGAGGCCCTGATGAACAAGCTGCAGCAGGCGATGAACGATTACGTGCGCAATCTGCAGCAGCAATTGCAGCGCGCCATCGCCAAGGGCATGCAGCCAGGCCGGGTCAATCCCAATTCGCTGCAGCTGTCGCAGAGCCAGCTCAACGACATGCTGAACGATGCCCGCAAGATGGCGGAAAACGGTTCGACGCAATCGGCACAGCAGATGCTCGACCGCCTGCAGCAGATGCTGGAAGGCCTGCAGGCCGGCGTCTCGCCGCAAATGGGTCGCGGCGACGGCGATCAGAACCAGCAGATGATGAACGACCTCGCCCATATCATGCGCGGCCAGCAGGACCTGCTGCAGGACAGCTTCCGCATGCAGCGCCAGCAATCGGGCGCCAATGGCCAGCAATCCGATAGCGACGGCGTCGATCCCAGCAAGAATGTCGGCAGCCAGGAAGACCTACGCCATCAGCTCGGCAAGCTGATGCAGGATATCGGCAACGCCTCCGGCAACCTGCCGCAAGGCCTTGGCCAGGCCGAGCAGGCGATGCGCCGCGCCACGCAAGCCCTGCAGCAGGGCGATCTCGCCGGTGCCAGCGAGGCGCAGAATAATGTCCTCGACAATCTGCAGAAGGGCATGCAGGACCTCGGCAAGATGCTGGGCCAGCGGATGGGCCAGAGCAACGGCCCCGGCCAGCGTCCGCCGATGAATCCCTTCGGCCAAAGCAATGACGAGAGCAGCCAGGGCGGCGAGAACACCAAGGGCGGGTTGAAGATCGACAAGGAACCAACCCAGCGCAGCCAGGAGATCTTCGAAGAGCTGCGCCAGCGCCGCAACAATCCGGACCGGCCCAAGCAGGAAAAAGACTATCTCGATCGCCTGCTGCGACAGTTCTGATCGCGCACGACGGGCGTCACAGCATCAGGCACCAGAGGGCTTTGTCTATCCGGTTGCCGAGGAGAATAAACCCAGCCGGCAACTTGCTGAAGCACTGGGTGGCACCGTCATCGGGCGACGAACGGGCAGCAAATATTCTTCAATTATTTACCATATTCCCGCGTTGTCAGCCGAGGTGGCAACCAGCTGACACGTCACGGCGCAACGGCTCCGACGTTCTACATCGGAGGTCGCATTCGTATGGTTAAAAAAGAATGAAGAGAAGAATCAGGCCACGCGCTGGCGATGCGACAATGCGTCATCGACGGCCGAGCAGATTTCCTTCAAGGAAAACGGCTTGGCGATGACGCGGTCGATCAGGGCATCGAGATTGTGGGCCCGCTGCCGTTCCGAGGCAAAGCCGGTCATCATCAGCACCGGCATGTCAGGGCGAACTTTGGTTGCCTTCAGGGCAAGTGCAATGCCATCCAGGCCCGGCATGACGATATCGGTCAGCATGAGGTCATAAGGCGAGCGTTCCAGCGCCTCAAGCGCGGCCCCGCCATCGGGAACGGCGGTCACCTGATGGCCGTAATAGGACAACGCACGTGATACGAACTCACGTACTGCCTCATCATCTTCAGCCAAAAGAATCTCAGCCACGTCGCGATCACCCTCTAGGGCTCTAAAATCATATCGCGATCGCCGGTCAGGGTGATCGCCATTAGATGAAACGCCTGAAGTCAGCTTTTGCGTCACGCGCAACCCATCACGTTCATGTGATGCGCCAATCCTCTAAACAGATGGCGCTCCTTAGACCTTCTTCCAAGGCCCGATATTCCGACGCAAAGGTTCCGGTGGTTTGGTAAACGAAAGATTAGGTTGCCCAGCTCTTCCGGTTACCGGACCCCGATAAGAATACCTTTGGGCCGGCGAGTCAACGACTCGACTGTCCCTAAGTCTACGCCCAGGCCGATTAACAAAGAGTGAGGATTCTAGTCAGCCGCGTGATTGTCGAAATCGACATTCACACCCTTGGTTCCGGCCGGCAGTCCCTGATAGATGACGCGGAAGGACGCGGTTTCGCCGGGCTCGAGAATCTGCTGCGGCAGATGGAATTTGTAAGGGTTTGGCAGCTTGGCGTTATGGTCATCGATCGCGGTCGCCGCGAGGCTGGGAATCTCGACGGCATATTGCGCCTTGTTGAAGATGACGCCGGTGATTTCCGCCGCCGGCTTGTCGTCAATGACCCGACTGACGGTCTTCAGATTGGCGATCTCCAGATCCGATGCCGGATCATCGGTGCGGATGCCGAGCAAGGTATACATGTCCTGCGCCCAGGGTGCCGAGCGGGCGATCTTGTTGCGCCAGACATAGCCGGCTGCTGGCACCGCGATCACGATGCCGAGCAGGATACCGGCGATCAGCAGCCCACGGCGACGACGCGGCTTGGCCTTGGCTTCCGGCTGCTCCTCGAAACGCGATGACCGCGGCCGGATGACGGCAGCCGGAATATCCTGCATCGGCATCTCGGCCATGAGACCCGGTACGGGCGGCGCCGATCCCGCTTCCGGCGCTACGGCCAGGCGCTCGGCAATCGCCGCGGCAATGGCGGAAAGCTGCTCGGATGACGACGACGAATCGGGAGCTGCGGCGGCTGCCGGTGCGGCTTCATCCGACCCGGTCGGCATCTGATGCCAGCGGTGGGAGCATTTCGCGCAGCGCACCTTGCGACCGGACGGCCCAATGAGGGAATCGTCAACCGCAAAACTGGTACTGCAGGCAGGGCAGCTGACAATCACGACTCGACCTTGCTCCTCCAAAATGCCCGTTTCTTATAAATCTGCGGCTGGTTTGCCGCAAGGGAAGCCCGGCTGTTGCAGATGATCAGGCCGGCGGGCGGCACCCCGATATAAGAAAGACAATTCCTCGCCATCTGGACGTTTCGATAAGCCCTGTGCGATCCTAGGCGATGAGAACTAAACAGTTTCTAAAGGCTTGGATTTGCCCGGTACTTCCATTAGGTCTGGACGCGTTTTCGCAGCCGGGGACTGCAGTGGTCGGGGATATGCCCTGAGCAGGGCCGGCCAGGTATTGGGCGAGAGGATATGGGTCGGGCCGCATGACTGCATGTTCGAAGCGGGGAATGGATAGCGACCATGGTGCTGTTTGAAGACGTCGCCGTGCGCTACGGCACCGGCCCCAGCATTCTCGAGAATATTTCCTTTTCCCTGGCACCGGGATCTTTTCATTTTCTCGTCGGGGCCAGCGGTGCCGGCAAATCATCGCTGCTGAAACTGATGTATCTGGCGATGCCGCCGGCGGTGGGACTGATCGATCTCTTTGGTCGCAATGTCGCCACCCTCAAGCGCCAGGAATTGCCGGCCCTGCGGCGCCGGATCGGCGTGGTGTTCCAGGATTTCCGCCTGATCCAGCATTTGTCGGCACTCGACAATGTCGCCCTGCCATTGCGCATCGCCGGTTTGCGTGAGGCCGATATCCGCAAGCATGTGACCGAGCTTTTGTCCTGGGTCGGCTTGGCCGATCATCTGCAGGATCTGCCGGCGACCTTGTCAGGCGGGCAGCAGCAGCGCCTCGCCATTGCCCGCGCCGTCATCTCGCGACCGAGCCTGCTGCTGGCGGATGAGCCGACCGGCAATGTCGATGACGGCATCGGCCTGCGCCTGATGTATCTCTTCGAGGAACTGAACAAGATGGGGACGACGGTAGTGATCGCCACCCATAACGATCATCTGGTCAATCGTTTCAGCCATCGCCAGTTGCGCATCGAGCATGGCACCGTCCGGGCCTTCGATCCCGGCGTTG
Source organism: Terriglobales bacterium (assembly GCA_035563795.1). Lineage (GTDB taxonomy): Bacteria > Pseudomonadota > Alphaproteobacteria > Dongiales > Dongiaceae > Dongia_B. Next base: position 7,445 of record DATMUQ010000152.1, read on the forward strand.
CGCAGCGCAGTCAGCGCCAGCACGGCAATCCGGCGGCAAATGATGCGGTCTGAAGCGATGCATACCGCTCCCCTCAGCGTGAAATTCTCGATCGCGCAAAAGCGCCGGTGGTTCGCATGAACTGGCGGCGCAGCGACCTGCCCCTGCGGGCCGATCCGGCAACCCGGTTCCTGCCCTGGATCCTCGGCTTCCTTGTCTATCTTTCGGCGCTGATGATCGGCTGCGGCCTGATGATCGAGCAGATGGCGGAACGCTGGCAGGCCGGGCTTGCCGGCAACCTCACCGTGGAACTGCCGATCGACCCGGCGATCGATGCCAAGACCCGCGGCGATCGCCTCAATGCCGCCATCGATCTCATCACCGCGACCCCCGGCATCACCAGCGCCACGGTCCTGGAGCAGGCGGAGTTGGAACGCCTGTTGCGGCCCTGGCTTGGCGACAATGTCGATCAGCTGGATGTGGCCCTGCCCACCATGATCGCCGTCACCACCGATCCCAAGGCGATCATCGATCTTGCCGATCTGCAGCTGCGCCTGTCGGCGATCGTCGCCGGCAGCCAGGTCGATAATCACGGCAACTGGGTCGATGACGCGCTGCATTTCCTGCGTACCCTGCAGGCCTTGGCTGCCTTCCTGGTGGTGCTGGTTGTCGCGGCCGCGGCGGCGACCGTCATTTTCGTCACCCGCACCGGCTTGGCGGTGCACCAGCCGGTGATCGAGATTCTGCATCTGGTCGGCGCTCAGGACCGCTACATCGCCCGGCAGTTCCAGGTCCAATCCTTCCGCGTCAGCCTGATTGGCGGCATCATCGGCACCCTGTTGGCCGTCCTCACCATGGGCGGCCTGACCCTGGCACTGAGCCACCAGGGCACGGCCTTTGGCGGTGGCGGTCTCGCCGACCAGGCAAGCGCCCTGCCGGCAGCCACCGACCGGCTGGGCCGGTTCCTGGTGCAGAGCCTCAGTTTCAGCAGCGGGCTGACGCCCTGGCACTGGGTCGCTATGGCGGTGCTCCCGCTGGTGATTGCCTGCCTGGCCATGCTGACGGCCCGCTGGACGGTGCTGCGCTCGATTCACCGGGTCATGTAAGCCCAGCCTTTGTCAAAGCCGGCCCGGACGGCATGACAGGCCCGGATCAACCTGCTAAAAACCGGCACTATGAGACCTGGGGAACGACGACTCAATTTCCGCGAATCCTATCATTACCGGCCTTCCGCGGCGCGGCGCTTCGCCCATTTACTGTTGGCGCTGGCGGCAGCCTGGTTCTTTGGCTTCCTGTTATTCATCGCCGCCATCCCGACCGAGGTGGCCGACCGCGATACCAAGACCGATGTCATCGTCGTGCTGACCGGGGGCGGCGGACGCTTGGGCGAGGGCTTCGATCTGCTGAGCCGCGGCCTCGCCCCGCGCCTTTACATTTCCGGTGTTGCCGAGGGCGTGAAGCTGGAAGACCTGACCAAGAGCGTCGCGGAATCGGGCGGCACCCTGCCGGACGAAGCCGCCTTGAAATGCTGTGTCGCCATTGACCGGGCGCTCAGCACGACCGGCAATGCCACCGCCAGCACGCAATGGTTTGCCGAACAGCATATCCAGTCGATCCGCCTGGTCACCGCCAACTACCACATGAATCGCAGCCTGCTGGAATTCCGCCGGGCGCAATCCGGCCTGACGGTGGTGCCCAATCCGGTCTTCCCGCCGGAAGTGCGTGACCCGCTCTGGTTCATGAAGCCGCGGATTTTGCTGGTACTCGGCAACGAATATTACAAATATCTCGGCGCCAGTTTGCGGGCCAATCTCTGGTCACTGGGCGCGCTGGTGCGCGACGGCACCGCGGATCTGCGCCAGGGAATCGCCAGCGGCTTCGAGCCGGTGCAGAACTGGATCAACCACTTGCTGCATCGCGCATGACGCGGAGACAAAAGAGTCGGATCAGATGACGAGCCTCCGCGCCCTCCTGTTCAATATCTGCTATTTCACCTGGACGATATCGATCCATGTCATCTGCCTGCCGATCCTGCTCGGCCCGCGCAGCTGGACGGTGGCGGCAGGACGGGTCTGGATTCATGTCAGCTTCTGGCTGCTGCGCCTGATCGTCGGGCTCGATCACCGGGAGATCGGCCTCGAGAATGTGCCCAAGGGGCCGGCCATCATCGCCGTCAAACATCAATCGGCCTGGGAGACCCTCTATCTCTCACTGGCATTGCATCACCCCGCTTTCGTGCTGAAACGGGAGCTGATCTGGATCCCGCTCTTCGGCTGGTACCTGAAAAAGGTCGGCATGATCGCCATCGACCGCAGTGCCAAGGCAGCAGCACTCAAGGCCATGGTGCGCCAGTCCGAAGCGGCTTTCGCCAAAGGCTTGCAGGTGTTGATCTTCCCGGAAGGGACCCGGGTCGCACCTGGCCAGCACAAGCCCTATCAGCCCGGCATCGCCGCCCTCTACAGCCAGCTGAAGGTGCCGGTGGTGCCAGTGGCCCTCAATTCCGGCCTGTTCTGGGGCAGGAAAGCGTTCTTAAAACGCGGCGGCACCATCACGGTGGAGTACCTGCCGGCGATCCCGCCCGGGCTCGACCGCAAGACCTTCATGGCCCGGCTGGAGCAGGATATCGAGACGGCCTCGAACCGGCTGGCCGGCGTGCCAGATCGTACCTGACTGCAGCGTACAGAACGTCGCCATCGAGTCGCCCGACCTATTGAGCTTGGATAAGCTTATCCCCATATATCCCAAGACTGTGGGAATCTTGTTTCTGTCATAAATTTCAATAACTTGACCCTTCACTTCCTGTGCATAATCACGGGATAAGTAGGGGATCGAATTTGAAAACAAAGACAGAACAAACGTGCTAGACTTGCTCTTCCGGGATGGTGGCTGACGGCCCCGTCCCTTTGATCATTTAGACCTTCAATTCGGGTGAAAAAGAATGGCGCAGGTCGCGGCGATTTCGCAGCAAATCTGGGACATGAAGTACCGTCTCAAGGCGATGGACGGGACGCCGGTCGACAAGACGATCGAGGATAGTTGGCGCCGCATCGCCACCGCGATTGCCGAGACCGAGGCCCCGGAAGTGCGCGACGAGTGGATCGAGCGTTTCTATGGCGCGCTGGAGGATTTCAAGTTCCTGCCGGCCGGCCGCATCATTGCCGGCGCTGGCGCCAAGCGGAACGTCACCCTGTTCAACTGCTTCGTCATGGGCACGGTGCCCGACGATATGAGCGGTATTTTCGAGCATCTGCGTGAGGCCGCCCTCACCATGCAGCAGGGTGGTGGCATCGGCTATGACTTCTCCACCCTGCGGCCCAAGGGCGCCCCGGTGAAGGGCGTCGGCGCCGATGCCTCCGGACCGCTCAGTTTCATGGATGTGTGGGACGCGATGTGCCGCACCATCATGTCGGCGGGGCATCGCCGCGGCGCCATGATGGCGACCATGCGCTGCGATCATCCCGATATCGAGAACTTCATCGAGGCGAAGCGCGAGGCCGGGCGCCTGCGCATGTTCAATCTCTCGGTCCTGGTCACCGATGCCTTCATGACGGCGATGAAGGAAGACGCACCCTGGGAGCTGAAGTTCAACGGCACCACCTATCGCGTGGTGCAGGCGCGCGACCTCTGGGACAAGATCATGCGGGCGACCTATGCCTTTGCCGAGCCCGGCGTGATCTTCATCGACCGCATCAACCAGCGCAACAACCTGCATTATTGCGAGAGCATCAGCGCCACCAATCCCTGCGGCGAGCAGCCTTTGCCGCCCTACGGCGCCTGCCTGCTGGGGTCGATCAACCTGACCACGCTCATTCGCGATCCCTTCACGGAGACGGCACATCTCGATGCCGCGGCACTCGATGATCTGGTGCGCGTCGCCGTCCGCATGATGGACAATGTGGTCGATGTCTCGAACTTTCCGCTGCCGCAGCAGACCCACGAGGCGAAGGCCAAGCGCCGCATCGGTCTTGGCGTCACCGGTCTCGCCGATGCCCTCATCATGTGCGAGGCGCGCTATGGCAGCCGCAAGGCGATCGACCTCACCCGCCAATGGATGAAGACGGTGCAGCGCGCTGCCTATCTCGCCTCGGCGGAGCTCGCCAAGGAAAAGGGCGTCTTCCCGCTCTTCGAGCGCGATGCCTATCTGCAGGGTGAGAGCATCCGCGAACTGGATCAGGATGTGCAGGATGCGATTGCCACCTATGGCATCCGCAATGCGCTGCTGACCTCGATCGCGCCCACCGGCACCATCTCGCTCTTCGCCGACAATGTGTCCTCGGGCCTGGAGCCGGTCTTCAGCTTCAAATATACCCGCAATGTGCTGATGCCGGACGGCACCCGCCAGGCGGAAGAAGTGACCGACTATGCCTATCGCCTGTTCCGCCGCCTCAAGGGCGAGAACGTGCCGTTGCCCGATTACTTCGTCGATGCCCAGACCCTGTCGCCGGCCGATCACGTGGTCATGCAATCGACCGTGCAGGCCTATATCGACAGCTCGATCTCGAAGACCATCAACTGCCCGGTCGATCTGCCCTTCGAAGCCTTCAAGGATGTCTATATCCAGGCCTACGAAACCGGCTGCAAGGGCTGCACCACCTATCGCCCGAACGATATCACCGGTGCCGTCCTGGAAGTGAAGCCGGAGAAGAAGGAAGCCGCCGACCAGCCCGAACTGCCCTTGCCGGTCGTCGCCGAGCACAAGGCCAAGGATGTCTATGAGGCCGGCGGCGTCGTCTATATGACCCAGCCGCTGGATCGCCCCGAGGCGCTGCCGGGCCAGACCTATAAGGTGCGCTGGCCGGAAAGCGATCACGCGATCTACATCACCCTCAACGACATCATCCAGGATGGCCGCCGCCGTCCCTTCGAGGTCTTCATCAACTCGAAGAACATGGAGCATTATGCTTGGACCGTCGGCCTGACGCGCATGATCAGCGCCGTCTTCCGCCGTGGCGGCGATGTCTCCTTCGTGGTCGAGGAGCTGAAGGCGGTGTTCGATCCGCGCGGCGGTTCCTGGGTCGGCGGCCGCTACGTGCCCTCATTGCTGGCAGCGATTGGTGAGGTCATCGAGCGCCACATGATCGATATCGGCTTCATCCCCGATCCGGCCAAGGACCGGGCCGCGATCGAGCACATGGCGGCGCGCAAGGTGGTCAATCTCGCCGACGGCCAGGGCAATGGCGATGGCGGCACGCGGAAGCTGGCGCATTGCCCGAAATGCAATTCACCCTCGTTGATCCGCCAGGAAGGCTGCGACCTCTGCACCTCCTGCGGCTACAGCAAGTGCGGCTGAGCCGTCCGCGCTAGACGCACAAACAAATCGGCCGGCGCGAGACATCTCCGCCGGCCGTTTTGTTTTCAGTTCCGCTTTCCGGCCGACAAACAGCCCGAGCAGGTCTTATGCCTCGTCAAAGGCGACTTCCGCTTCGATTTCCACAGCCAGCCCGAACGGCAAGCCGGACATGCCAACGGCGGAACGGGCATGGGAACCGCGTTCCGGGCCATATAGTTCCAGGATCAGATCGGTGAAGCCGTTGATCACATAGGGGAAACTGTTGAAATCACCGTCCTGGTTCACCATCCCGAAGGCGCGCAGCCAGGAGGTGACCCGGTCGAGATCACCGAGTTCCGCTTTGAGGCTGGCGAGAATCGCGAGGCCGGTCAGCTTCGCCGCCTGATAGCCCTGCTCGGGCGTGAGATCCGTCCCAACTTTGCCCAGCGGCTGTGCCAGCGAGCCATCAGGATTCAAGGCACCATGACCGGATACCAAGGCGCGATTGCCATGAATGCGGACAAACGGAAATTTCAACTTCACATTGGGCGGCAGCTTGATCGGTGCCGGCAGATAGAGACCAAGATCATGCAGCTTTGCTTCGATGCGGGACATCGACGGATACCTCGAGTTTGGGGGTGTGGGCGATGATATGAGCAGAACAGCAACGCCGCCATGATCATTTGGATCCGCAGCCGGAACCGATCACTCGGCTGGGTGAAATGAGATGGCCGGCGAAGACGATCTCGCCGTCGCAGAATCAGGGTGCCGGTTTTGGCGGCGCCGCGACCTCGTTCTTGCGTTCGCGCCAGTGGCGATAGACCAGGAAGCCGATGGTGACACAAAGCGGCGGCAGGAACATCAGCACGAGCAGGCTGTTGTCGTAACGCATGCGGTCCCAGCGCGCCTCATCCAGCATGGCGACCGAAGCCGTTCCCAAGGGCCAGAGCAGCCAGCTGCCGATCAGCCAGGGATAAGCCGGGTGATTGGCCTTGCCATTGAAACCCTTGGCACCGCGCCCTTTGCCACCGGCGATGTGGTGCCGGTCATTGACGTCGCGGATCCGCAGGCGGTCGATCACCCAGAAGGCGAAGCGCAACAGCACGGCGATGATGGGCACGGCGCAGAGCATAGCCGTACCCATGGTCGTCGGCTGGTAATCCACCGTCAGCATATTGTCGGAATCGAAGACGAAGGCGACCGCCAGCATGGCAATGCCCCAGACCACGACTGCCACCGTCTCCTGGCCGCGCCGCAGGATCGGCACTGACCCGGCCAAGCCGAAGCAGAGATAGCCGAGAAACAGCAAAGCACCCTGGCTGGCACCGCTGACGGCATAGGCCAGCAAAGCGGTGGCAATCAGCAGGATGATATACTGGGTCACGCGGACCGCGGTCATGGCAGCGACGACAGATCGTTACGGTTGGTTGATAGTCTTATCATGCCGGCACCGCCCGTGCCATGGAGCAGATGGCAATCAGGCTGCGGGTTTCCACCAATTTTAGCTTCATTCTTGCAACCGCCGAATCAGGCTGGACCCGACCCGATGCAGAGCTTCAATCTGTTCAGCGCGGCAAGGGCAAGGCGCTGATCTGCGCGCCGAAGGAGGCCTGCGGCTCTGACGGCAGGATGCCAAGTTTGCGTTCCTTTTCCCGCACGCAATCGACCACGCCCCGGTAGAGGAAATGGAAATCCGGCACCTGTGGCCATTGGTCCAGCAGGCAGGAATCGTAATAAGTATACTCAAATTCCGCACCGCAACCGAAGGAAGTGCGGTCGGATCGCGCCGCCGTCAGGATGATCCGATTGGGTGCGGAGAGATCGAGAAAGATGCCGCTGAAACATGCGGAAATAATCGCCACCGTCGGCCTGGCACCGCAGCTGCTGTCCAGCAGCTCCTCGAGATGCGCCGGTGTCAAACGTTGCTCATACGCGAAATCGGCTTTCATCGCGACACCGTCGCGGCTGCCATGGGAGGTGATGAACACCAGGCATCCTTCGGTCGCATTGCCGGGGATGGTCGCCATCGCCGCAGCCAAACGATCACCGGTGGCGATATCGGTGCCGGGCATCTCATCGGCACTGAAATTATGAACGGGACCGAAAGAGGGCCCCGTCAACAAGCCGTCGAAACGGCGGATGGCATTGTCGAAGACCGGCGCCGCATTATCGCCGGCAACCAGAAAGACCGACCAATGTTGGGGCACCGGCAAAGGGGCGGTGGTATCGGCCGCCAGCGCCTGGGGATGATCGCTGCCGGCGCAAGCTGCCAGGAGGCAGGCGGTCCAGACGATCGACACCGCCGTGGCGATCCAGCGCCGCAATCTGTCACCCATCATCCACCTCTCATTTGCGCAAGAGCCGCGCGATCTCGGCAATCGCCGGTTCGATCAACCGGTCCGGCACGGCGGCATAGCCGAACATCAGACCCTGCCGCCGCGTCTCGCCGATATCGTAGCGCGACAAAGGCGGTGTCACCAAACCACCCGCATAAAGCCGCGCGGCGATCTCGGTATCAGGCTTGCCCGCAAGGCTGCCGGTCAGCTGGCCGACCAGATGCAGCCCCGCTTCATCCGGTTTCAGCTCGATGAGGCCGTTGAGATGCTTCACCGCCGCGGCCAGCAGCAATTGCTGGCGTTCGGCATAGCGCTTGCGCATGCGGCGCACATGGGCAGCGAGCAGGCCGCTCTGGAAGAAGGCCGCCAGAGCCGGCTGGGTCGACATCGCCGGCTGGTCGTCGATCACCGCCCTCGCCTGGCGAAACACCTGGGTCAATTGCGGCGGCGTCACGAGGTAGCCAAGCCGCAGCGACGGGAACATCAGCTTGGAGAGCGAGCCCATATAGATGACGCGGCCGTCTTCATCGAGGCTGCGCAACGCCGCCAGCGGCCGGCCTGTGTAACGATATTCGCTGTCGTAATCGTCTTCGAGGATCCAGGCCTGCGCCTCCCGTGCCCAGGCCAATAGCGCCAGGCGCCGCTGCAGCGACATGACGACGCCGAGCGGATATTGATGCGAAGGTGCCACACAAGCGAGCCTTGCCTTCGGCGCCTGGCGCAATCCATCGGCAACATCGAGGCCCTCGTCATCGACCGGCACATGGATGAGCTTGCCCCCCTGCGCGGCGATGGCGGCGCGCATGCCGGGGAAGCCCGGCCGCTCGATCCAGACCGGATCGCCGGGATCGAGCAGCAGGCGGCAGGTGAGATCGATCGCCTGGCGGATGCCGCTGACGATCAGCACATCCGCTGGCTGGCAGTCGATGCCGCGCACCTGGCGGAGATAATCCGCTACCGCCTCACGCAAAGGCAGATAGCCGCCGGGATCGCCGGCATTGACCAGGGCCGCACTCGGTTCGCGCCAGGTCTTGGCCAGCAGGCGCGACCAGGCGGCGAAGGGAAAGTCGCTGCAATCCGGCAAGCCCGGCGTGAAACAGGGCGCCCAGGGCGATCCCGTGATCACGTCGCGCATGAAACGCCGGCTGTTCTCATGGTCGATCAGCGTTTCGGCGCGCCGGGCGAGATGCTGCGGCGCCGCTTCGGGTTCCGGCTTCGGCTCTGCGGGGCGGTGACCGGGCGATCGGCGGGTATCCGGGGCACGCTCCGGCGGCAGATCGGGCAGGTCGGCGGCGACATAGGTGCCGGAACCGGGCCGCATCTCCAGATAGCCTTCGCTCAGTAGCTGCTCATAGGCGCCGAGCACGGTGTTGCGCGAGACCCGCAATTCCTCAGCAAAGGCGCGGCTGGCCGGCATCCGGGTGCCGGGGGCGAGGCGGCCACCGAGAATCGCCTGCCGGAGTTCGCCATAAAGCTGGCGGAACAGCGG
>DATMUQ010000153.1:0-4512 GCA_035563795.1 Terriglobales bacterium
GCGCGTGCCCGCGTCACCAGCTGTTCCAGCGGTTCGCGCCCTTGCAGGGCCCGGAGCCCCGGCGTGTTGGGCGATGAGACATTGATGACGAGATAATCGGCAAAGCGCGCCAAGGCGCGGATGCCGATCTCATAATCCGCCGCCGCATCCTCAGTGGTCTTATTCTTGCCGAGATTGACGCCGAGCAGGCCCGCGCGGTCCGGGCGGTCGCGGCCATCGGCCTGCAGCCGTGCGGCCATCGCCGCGATGCCGTCATTGTTGAAGCCCATGCGATTGAGAACGGCGGCGGCCTCGGTCAGGCGAAACAGGCGCGGCTGCGGATTGCCGGCCTGCGCCAATGGGGTCACGCTGCCGATCTCGGCAAAGCCAAAGCCGAGCCGCAACACACCGCGCCAGACCTCGCCATTCTTATCGAAGCCGGCCGCCAGCCCGACCGGATTGCGGAAATCCAGTCCCCAGATCCGCTGCTGCAAGGCCGGTCCCCAGGCGTCACCGGCAGATCCCGGGCAGCCTTGCCAGAGACGCAGGGCCTTGATGGCGAGAGCATGCGCCGCTTCGGGCGCCAGCCGGAACAGCAAGGGACGCAGCAGGGCATAGAATCCGGCCGGCATCGGCGTTTCGCGACCTGATGGTTCGATCGCCGTCTGCATGCCTTTGTCCCCGCGCTCGATGGATCCCGCCCGGAACGGTCCGGATTGGATGCGCCCCTATAGCGAGAGCAGCGGCACAAAGCAAATCTCCGCTTGGCAAGTCTGAGGGGCAAATCGGCGGCGAATCCGGGGGTAAAATTCCTGGGCAAACCGTGGCGCCGGATAAGCCCCTCATGGCCCCCGCAACCTATCGGGGAATGTGCCGTCGACAAAGACGGATAGCGGATTGGCATTTGCAAATTGCAGCATCTATTTTTGCAATTTGCAAAGTACAATTCCTATTTTGCAAAGAACATTTTCCGCATTGGCGAATAAATGTCCAAAAACGGCAACTTATAGCAAAATTCCGCCCATCAATCCAATCCTAGGATGGAAATCGAATGGCATAGGATTTGAAACTCTCCACAGCGAAGGGCCGTCTTCGCTGCCGTCGGACAGCATCAGGTATCGGCCGGCACCATTCGCCCGGGTGGCGAAACAGAAGTGGAGGTCTGCATGTTACAGCACGTGGATGTTTGGCGCGGTATCGATCGCCTGGCGGCGAAATACGGTCTGTCTGCCTCTGGCCTTGCGCGCCGCGCCGGCCTCGATCCGACGGCTTTCAATCCCAGCAAGCGCATCACCCGCGAAGGCCGCCCGCGCTGGCCGAGCACTGAATCGCTGTCCAAGGTCCTGGCTGTGACCGGCGAGACCTTCAGCGGCTTCGTTGCGCTGACCGGGGCGCCGGGCAGCGGTGCCGGTGGCGAGCAGGCCGCAGGCGGCGCCCGCATCGCCGGCAAGAACGGTAACGGCTCCGGCCGCGCCCTGCCGATCGTCGCCCTCAGCCGGGTGGCAGACGGCGATTGCTTCGACACCCAGGGCCGGCCACAAGGTTCCGCCTGGGGCCGCACCACCCCGGATGTTGCCAGCACGGATGCCGATTCCTATGCCATCGAGATCAATGGCCGCGACTTCGACCCGGTCTATCGCGACGGCGATGTGATCGTGGTCTCGCCGCATGCCGAAATCCGCCGCGGCGACCGCGTCCTGGTCGGGACTGCCGGTGCCGGCGTGCAGATCCGCCGCCTTGGCCGTCGCGACACCGATGGCATCTATGTCGAAGTGCTGTCGGAAGAGCATGATCACGATCATGCCGCCGCCAATCAATTCCTGGCTGCTGACCAGGTCCAGTGGCTGGCTCGGATTGTCTGGGCCTCGCAGTAAGCCGAAATCGCCCTGAGCGGAAATGAAGAAGCCGGCCGTCATCTCTGACGGCCGGCTTTTATCTGTGCGCCCCGCTGCTGATGCGCGGGTCGATCATCAGACCGTCAGGTGACGCGCCCGCGCACCGCGCTCGATCGCGGCAGCCGGCAGACGGCCGATTTCCAGTGAATCGCGGATCAGTTCCAGCAGGCGGGCCTCTTCCTGGGTCACCTTGCCATCGGCGGCAGCGACATCGCAGGCCAGCGCATAGGCGGTTTCGCGCAGCTTGACCGGCAGCCCAGCTTTGATTTCCTTCAGCAGCTTGTTGAGGCCGTCTTTGCCCTGCAAGACGTCGACGCAGGCCGAGGCGGTCTTGCTGATATTCTTGCGATCGAAATCGCGGAACACCGGCAGGTGCCCGATCATGTCGCCGATCGAGGCCATTTCAGCGTCGGACATCTCACTGTCGGCGGCGGACATCAGCACCATGGTATAGATCAGTGCTGCGTGATGATTGATCATGGCTTTCTCCGGCGGGGGTTGTCTGCAATCCATAAAACCGGCCGCCAATCTAACCGGATCGGCGGGAAACTCAAGCACCCCGGCCGATTGGCGTTAACCATCGATTCGGGGCAAATCCGCTGCCGCCGGCAGACCACTTGCCTCCCCGGGAGCGGGCAGTACCGGTGTCAGCGCTGGTGCTTGGATACCTGATGCGGCGCCGGCTAGGAAATCGCCGGTCCGCCGGATCACTTCGGCCAGGCCCAGGCGTTCGACCGTGACCCCTTCCGGGAAAGCAGTCAGCAGCCGCGACGGCATCGCCTTGTCCAGCAGCACGAAGACACCGTGATCGTCGGCCCGGCGCACCAGGCGCCCGAAAGCCTGTTTCAGCTTGAGCCGGGTCAGCTGGTCGTCATAGGCCGCCCCGCCGAAATGCGCCTTGCGCGCCTTGTGTAGGAGATCCGGGCGCGGCCAGGGCACTCGGTCGAAAACGATCAGGCGTAACGCCCGGCCCGGCACATCGACGCCGTCGCGGACGGCATCGGTGCCGAGCAAGCAGGCATCGACCTCGCCGCGGAAGATATCGATCAGGGTCGAGTTCTCCATCGCATCGACATGCTGGGCGAGAAGATCGATGCCGGCCTGTTCCAGAGCCGGAGCGATACGCCGATGCACCTCGCGTAGCCGGGCGATCGCCGTGAAGAGGCCGAGCGCCCCGCCCCCAGCCGCCAGAAACAGGCTGCGATAGGCGGCGGCCAGTTGCTCAAGATCGTTGCGGCCGAGATCGTTGACGATGAAGACCCGGGTCTGGGCCGCATAATCGAAGGGCGAGGCCACGCGCACGCGGACCGCCGGCGTCGGCAGATGCACGGCGCCAGTGCGCAGCTCCGCCGCCCCCCAGGATTCGGCGGTACCGCTGCCATCGGTCAGGGTCGCCGAGGTGGTCACCATGCCATGCGCCGGCTTGGCAACGATCTCGGCAAAGGGCTTGGTCGGATCGAGCCAATGGCGGAAATGGCCGACATCGAATTCGCGGCCCTCGGACCGGTCGAGGGCGAACCAGTCGACGAAATCTTCGCTCGCCCCGCCGGTCAGCGAGGCCAGCATGGAGCGCCAGGCGCCGAGCTCCATCTCGGCACGGCGCGCGAGACCCCGTGACAAGGCTTCGATGCGCAGGCGCTGCGGCGTTTCCAGCGTATCGGCGGCATCATCCAGCTGCTTGGCGAGGCGGCCGGCGAGATCGCGCAACGGCCGCTGCAGGTCGAGCAGCCCGCGATCGAGATCTTCCGCCGTCTCGGCGACACGGTCATCCAGCGGCAGGGTGGCGGTCTCCAGGCTGTAGCCGGCCCCGTCATTCGGTGCGCGGGCAAGGATCTGCCGGCGCACGGCACCAAGATAGGCCTCGACCGGACCTGCAGGATGATTATCGATCAGGCGCTGATGCCAGCCTTCGCTGGCCAGGATGCGGGCGGCCTGGATCACTTGCTGCATGAGATCGATGGCAGTGGCGTCATCGAGAATGAGATCTTCGATCCGGCGCTTGAGGCCGCGCGCGCGGCTGGAACGGCCACCCTCGGCGCCCAGCAGCCAGCGCCGGAGATCAAGCGTCTCCTGGCCGGTCAGATGGGCTGCGAAGGCGCTGTCGATGGCCGAGAAGAGATGATGGCCTTCATCGAAGACATAACGCGTCGGCAGTTGCCGTTCATCGGCACCGAGCGCCGCCTGGATCATGACCAAGGCATGATTGGCGATGACGATCTCGGCCTTGCGCGCACGCCTCACCGACCGCTCGATGAAACAACGGCTGTAATGCGGGCAGGCGGCATAGATGCATTCACCGCGACGATCGGCCAGACCCTGCACCCGACCGGTACCGAGAAGATCCGGCAACCAGCCCGGCAGGTCGCCGCCGATCATATCGCCGTCGCGCGTCGCCATGGTCCAGCGCGCCATCAGCCCGGCGGCGATGGCAGTCTGTGCCTGGCCGGCATTACCGGCGGTCTCCGCGAGATTGAGCAGGCAGAGATAATTCTCGCGCCCCTTGCGGATCACCACCTTGCCGGCTTTCACCGCCGCATTGGGATAGAAGCGGTCGAGTTCCTGGTCGATCTGATGCTGCAGATGCCGCGTATAGGTGCTGATCCAGACCGGGGCCTTGTTCTTGCGCGCCCAGAGGCTC